>JALSKP010000306.1 GCA_026988815.1 Myxococcales bacterium
GGGTCGCGAGATTCAAGCTCCGGCTTTGGAATGCGCCGAGGTTGCCATTTTTCTACGCGTTACCTTCGCGTCTTGGTATCATTTACCTTTCTTCCTCGAAGCGCGCGACAATAAAGGACGCGTCTTTGCGGGACATTTCGGAATGCGTCGTTCAAATGGCGTTTATCTCCACCTCAAAAACGCAAAAGATTTTTCAAACATGGCCGACGATATTCGATCGGGCGCCGCACAATGGCCGACAGATCCCGTCCTAGCGGCTCGAAAAATTGCGGGTTCTTTTGATGACGCCCAACCAGCGCTCAACGGAAAGCACGCAGGAGCCTACTTCGATGAAATCTTCCTTAATAAAAAGGTCGGTTTCTTCTTGATGACAACCCTGGCTTTTTTCGGTTCTGTTAACCTTGCCGATTCACGAAACACCTACAACTTGAAGCCTGAGGCGATTTCTCCTGGAGACGTATTGCTTGAGCGTTGGAAGAAAGAGGGTATCGGACACACCCTTATCGTTGCCCGTTCAAAGAAAGTCGAAGACCATTTAGAAGTTGAATTGATGTCCGGTTCAATGCCTCGCCGTCAACCCGTTTGGGAATCTCCAGGCGCAAGCAAGCGTTACTTTGGAATCGAAGAAACCGGTGGCGGGGAGTACAAAACTTTTGGTGGTGGCTTGAAACGTTGGAGAGTCGCAAAGAATCTTCAAGGTCGATGGACAAACATTGTTATGCCAAAAGATCGTGACAGCTGGATCAATTCTTCTAACTTCGATGCGATTGCCAAGCGTTTGGAAACCTTTGAAGAGCTTCTTGTTGAACTCACTCCTGAAAAGAAAAAAGAAGTTCTTTTGGGCGTTATCGAGTCCAAGCGTGAGCATTTACGTGAGCACCCAGCAAGCTGTTCAGCACGTATTGCACGTGAAGAAGCATTCGAATCTCTTTATGAGTTAATGGATGAGGAATTCGGAACAAATAGAACTGAAACGGATGCAAAATTTAGAATTTTAGAAGATGAAGTTTTTGCTGAACTCGATTACGGCGTTTCTAAAACCTGTTGTTGGAATAGAACGACGGCGGACATGTACGAAATCATCATGCAACTTAACATCAAACAACAAGAAGCCGCGCAAGCTTGCGTTGAGCCGACTGTATTCAAAAACCGTGATGACAATAGTGATGGCTTTGAACTCTTCCGAGAGTTCGCAGTATCCATTGGCCAAGAAAGCGCTTGGCAAACGTGGAGCGAAGATGAGTCTTGCACGCAACGCGATATCGGCGATGCGACGCAGATTCGCCCAACGATTTACTGCTCTCTGGCTCAGTAATTCTACTGACAAAATCCCTTTCTAAATTTCACTAAAAGCGCGATGGAAATAATTTTTAAAGTCGCACAGCTTTGTCTTTTACCCGATGATAAATGGCAAGCAGTTTTACCATTAATGCCACAAACCTATCCCCAATCCGAAGTTAAAATAATCCTTGGAAAGGTCGATAACAGTATTAAGTTTCCAGTCCCAACCGAGCGGAACGCGTAAGTCCGCGCCAGCCGTAAAGTGGTGGTAAGTCGGAACGCCAACGATCCGTGAGGGTTGTTGATAATATCCGCTTCTTAAGACGAGAAGATTTTCGATAAGCTCACTCTCAACGCCCAAACGTAGGGCTATATTAACATTTTCACCCGAACGTCTTTCAATATTATCAACGAGTGTGGTTATCGAAAAACTCTCTTTAGGAGACGCAAAGGTAGTGACAAGATCTGCAGCGAATAAAACATAACGCCTCTGATGGGTTTGGGATTCTCCTTCCGTATCTACGTTTCCAAAGGTTTGTCGAGGATTATATTTTCTTTCCCAAACCATCCAACTTCCACCCACGGTGAGTTCGGCTGGCTGTTCCACGGAAGGAGGATCGAGGAAAACAATGGCCTCTTTTCCAAATTCGACCTCGTCGTCACTTTGTGGAAGACGGAAGGTTATGCCCAAACGAAAGGGGAAATTCGGCGGAAACCAGAGAGCGCCGAAGGAAGAGCCCGAACCTTCAAATCTGACAAGAAGCTCTTCGTCGCGAAAAACGTCATTTGAGCCGACATTTAATGTTGCGCCAAGAGAAAGTTGAATATTTGGGATTGTTAATGCGAATCCCCAAAGCCCGTTGGTTTGGGCAATTCTATAATCTCCACGCTCTGATCGAAAACTATATTGAGAAGAATAGGCATGTAGCCCAGCTCCAAAAAAAGAATATTTTACATCGATGCCAAATCCGAGATGAAAAGCGCTACTTGAATCGGATTGAATATTTGCGAAATCAGGATGAAGGTTGTTGGGTAGGTTCAGCCAATATAAAGCCCAATCCCAATCCCAAAGTTCATCTCTTGAATAGTGATAACGGGACGCAAAAGAGGCGGGATTAAAAGTATGACCATCTGCTCCCTCAGCGATCCCCACAAAGGCGCCGCCCAAACCGATCACCCTGTTTGAATTAGCCACAGGGCGAAAAGGAAATTCCAAAACGCGGCTCTGCGCAAAGGCGAATTGGGGGATCAAGGTCAATACAGAAAGTAGTCCCAGTTGAAATGTTGTCTTAAAACGCATTTCTCACGCTAACCGTAAATAGAGCTACTTTAAATATAAAATCCACAAAGCGTACAAGCCTTGTAGTGGGCCATTAAAAGGTACTGGTGATCAAGAGAAAATCGGAATCGTGTAACCTCTTTGCCTTAAGTAAAAATTTTTGTAATTTTGTGTGGAGAGATTAATCTCAATAATTTGACGATTACAAGCGCCTAATAACACGTTTTCATTAACTCTGATCATCGCTTGAAGCTCGCCTGGTGGGGAGGTGATTTCCTCAAAATGGTCAGGTTTCAAAAAACCCAGACTTTTCCAATCAACACCGATCATCTGATTGTTCAAAAACTCCACACAATCTATTTCGCGGGTAG
>JALSKP010000307.1 GCA_026988815.1 Myxococcales bacterium
TCCAATCCTATGGCTTCATAAAGGAGTTCGCGTTTGGAGAAACTCAGACGCTGAACATGATGCCCGCGTGCAGCCATGCCCGGAGGTTTAAGGTACCAGCGACTCATGTCGGGCCGTCGCTGAGGTACGCCCAAACCGCCCTCACCAACATAGACAATTCCGTCTTCGCTGTATTGACCGTTTCGAATGGGAAGGGTGCGTTTTAGAACATGGCCGTCAGATTCGGCGACCAGATCTACGTTATATTTTTCGAAGAGGGGAACCCAATGCACGAAGGCATTTCCGGGGCGCTTAACAGCGGGGTAGGCGGGACGATGGTAGCTGGGAACAATCCAACGGTAGGCCTGCCCGGCTTTGAGCTGTTTTTCTAAAAAGATTTTTTGCTTAGCGCCATGACTCACGTTTGAGTCCAAGGTAATCCACAAAAGTTTTCCTATCTTTGTCGCCCAATAATCGATTTTTTCCCCAGCCGGAAATCCGAAGACTTGATTATAACTCACCCCTGCGCCTTCGTGGTTTCCACGCGTGGGAATGATGGGATAAACGCGACCATCATCGGCCACGAGAATTTCATAATCATCCAACCATTGCTGCCATTGTTTTCGATTATCTGAAGCGGAGTTATAGTCACCGCCGTGAACGAAAGCGATGATCTCGGAATCTTTGGCCATCAAGTTTTTAATAAGCGTGTTTACCATTCTCCGTGCTTTGGGATCACTGCGGGAATCTCCTCCATAGATCAATTTGAAGGGGCGATCATCCTCGGGAGCAGTGACGAAATGAAAAGTTTTGGACCGACCGGCCTCACTTTTGACGACGAAAAAATAGGTTGTTGAGGGTTTGAGGTCATCGAGTTTGAAATGCGAATAGCTATCCGATGACTCGCCGCCGGTCGAAAACCAGGGTTTGTCTACATATTTTCCAGTCGAAAAAGGCGTCAAGGTATGACCAAAAGCCTTTAATTCTGTGTGGTCCTGGGTGTCAAAATAAAGCTCAGCCTTTGCCCCGCTTATAGAAACGATCGCGTTCCGAGATGGATTTTCTCCCCAAATGACTCTCACATTTGGGTTGTCGTCGCTCGGGTTGGGCGATTGAGCCATTAAAAGAAATGGGAGAACAATAAAAAGAACACATTTTAACTTCATGTCTTGCGCTTTAAGAAAGAAAAAGGACCCGATGGTCGAGCATGCTTCAACTGCCCCGACCTAGCAAGGTCATCGCGCCGATAGTAGTATAAGGCTAGGGGAAGCGCAAAATGAGAACAACGTATTCCGAACTCCGCCCAGTTTTGGACGCCGAATCCTAGAAGACGCAAACTTGCGGTGAAGATTCCCCAAAAGGCCATCCATAAGAGAACCCCTGACGCGATGCGAGGGAAGAGGCCACCTCTTGCGCGTAAAGGCAGGACGGCCAGTGCGCATAGAATATCGACGAGGCCAACACATCGCAGAAGGAGTGCCGCGCTGTTTTCACTCAAGGATACACCGAGAATGCTTTTAAAACCTAAAACAATGTAGTCCACGAAGGCCGGATGAACTAAAATCGCCTCGATACCGTGTGCAAAGAAGGTGATGGCGATGGCCCACGCAATCAACGGGGCCGCCCATTCTCTTTTCAAAAAGAGTCCAAGAATGACGAGGGGGAGCAAAAACCGTGCGGCATGGCTGAAGAGGGAAAAAGAAGAAGCGAAATGACCACCGTTGAGAAGATGGGTCGCCGCGATGACAAAAAACCAAAAACCAACAAAGACGACGAATGCGATAGCGGGTCTGACTAGCTGCTCCCTTTTTCTCGTCAAAGAGCGGATAAAGATATCGAGCGCGACAAGGGAAACAAGAATCGCACCGCCGCTATCGATGAGCTGAGAAGTTGCCTCAGAAAAGCGCCACTGCATAAAAAGATAGGTGCCTAAACTGCTGTTGAAACGAGAAATGTTGAGAAGAGAAAGGCATTGGACGAGAAGCGACAAACTCAGAAAAGTAGTAAGTCGATTTACGTGTTTAGTATTCATTTTTCGAGGAAGGCATGCATCCATTCAATGATTTCCTTCGTTTTTTCTTCGACGACATAATGGCTTGCATCGTCTAAAGAATGAACCTCAGCGTTAGGAAAACGACGCTCCCATTCCATTCGAAAGTCCGCGTTAAAACAAAAATCGTCATTGCCCCATATGAGCAACATCGGCTTTTCTTTTAGCCTTTCTAATCGGTCGCCGATCGTCTTTAAAACACCATGCGTGGGATGGGAGCTTTTCATTGGAATATCATCCACAAAACCCTGTATAGCAACGCGATTTGCCCAGTTATTATAGGGGGCCACATAGCCCTCTCCGACAACGCCTTTTAAGATGTCGCGATTGACAACAGTGCGGTGTTGGGCCGCTAAAACAAAAGCGTTAAAGCCACGTACCATAAAGGGACCGACGAGGGGCCAGCGACATGCAGCGATGGAAAAAGGGATGCGTTCAGATAGAAAGGCTGCCGTGTTGAAGATGACATTGCGCTGGATTTTATCCGCGTTCTCAACGGCAAATCCCATCCCAATTGCACCTCCCCAATCGTGGACAACCATCGTGATATTATCGAGCTCCAAATGTTCTGCGAGTTTACTAATGTCTTTGACGCGTTGGGCGAGCGTGTAGTCGTAATCTTGAGGCTTGTCCGATAATCCGCATCCGATATGATCGGGTACCACGCAACGGAAATCTTTGCGAAAAGCGAGGACTAAATTTCTATAGTAAAAGGACCAGGTAGGATTGCCGTGAATCATGAAAAGAACAGGTGCATCTTTTGGACCCTCATCGATATAATTCATCTTCACACTTTTATCCGCTGAGGATTCCAGTTCGATGAATTTAGGTTCGAAGGGATAGAGTTCTCGCCAGGATTTTGCTTTCACAGAACTTACCATTTTAACTCCATAATAGTG
>JALSKP010000308.1 GCA_026988815.1 Myxococcales bacterium
GCAGGGGTGGGCATCATCATCTGTTGAAGGAACATCGTCGCTCCCATTAACACAGGAAGAATGTAATAAGGATCGGCCGCCGAAAGATCGGTGTACCAAAACGCCCATTCAGCGTGAAACAGCTCAGCGCTGTAGAGAATCGTCCAGTAGAAGGAAAGTAGGATCGGCATTTGAATAAGCATTGGCGCACAACCAAGCATACTCACACCATTCTCGCGGAAGAGCTTCATCGTTTCTTCGCTTAGTCGCTTCTGATCGTTCTTGTATTTTTCTTTAAGCAAGGCAAGTTCAGGCTGAATTTCCTTCATCCCCTCGCTGTTAGAATAAACTTTCTTGTTGACCGGCCATAACGCAAGCCGAATGAGGACGGTGAGAAGGATGATCGCCCATCCCCAGTTTCCGGTAACGTTATGACATTGGATCAACGCCCAACGAAGGGGGCGACAGATCACCGTAAGCATGCCGTAATCGACCGCCTCTTCAAGTTGAGAGCCTGCAAGGGTTAACTCGTCAAAGTCTTTGGGACCAATAAAGATCGTATAAGAGAAGCTATCCTCGCTTCGCGGTCCAATTTTAAGTTTATTGTTTGTGATTTTCGAAACAATGAGCGTTTTGTCCTCAACGCTCATTTTGCAATCCATTGCGCCACCTTTGGGAACGGCCAAGAGGGCAATATATCGACGGTTTACGCCACCCCAGGTCACGGAGCCTGTGAGCGATTTTGATTTTTTTTCAAGCGCCGAAGGAAGGGCACGTTCGATGTCATCTTTGCTTTTACATAGCGTCTCTATTACATCAGGGCGAAAATCGAGAAAGCTCTTTTCTTTATCCGGATCATTAAATCCGACGAGGCTCAAGGCTGGGCTATCTTTTAATTTTTCATCGCTATGGTTTTCGACATTAACATCAAGATCGATCACAAAAGGTTTGTCAGTGGCACTGAAGGTTTTTAGAATCGAGACCTTTGCATTCTTAAAACGGTAAGTCAGTGATTTGTATCCCTCACCTTTTTCCGATTTTTCAGATTTATCTGCTAAAAACTCCCAGTTCACGCCCACCGGAAGGTTAATATTTTCATCTTCAAAGGTGATTGAAAAGGGCTTGATCCTTGAGTCATCATCAAGACCTTCAAGTAAGTTCTTTGCTGCTTTATACTGAGAAGGCGAGGTAATGTGGGCGGTCGAAATGGAGGCGTCGATGGAGCTTATTGAAACCTGAAATTGGTTGGCAAGCAGGGTGTATTCACTTTTAGGAAATTTTTCGAGCCTTTCCTGAGGTGCATCGTTTTTCTTCTCAACGACCTTTTTTTCACTTTTCTCTCCCTTTTTATCGTCCGAACTTTTGAGCTTTTCGGTTTGCTCTTTTTCCACTTTTTCAATTTTTTCGCCTTCATCCGTTGGCTTGGCAACTGGGAAAAAATACTGCCAACCCAGGAGCACCGCACCACTGAGAACCATCGCAATGAGGAATCTCTTTTGGTCAAAATCTTCGTTCTTTTCTTCCACTACATCATTCCTTTGGAACCGGATCGTATCCACCTTCATGAAAAGGGTGACAGCGTCCGATTCGCTTAAAACCTAAAAAGCAACCTTTAAAAAAACCAAAACGCTTCACGGCAATAAGTGTATATTGAGAACATGAAGGGGAAAATCTACACGCAGGCGGTAGAATGGGAGAGAGCATAACCTGATAGCCGCGGATCATCTTAACACCTAATTTAGCGGCAACGCTTTTCGCTTCGTCAACGTTGGCCAAGGTATCGTGTTCTTCACACATGATCGTTAAACTCGTTCAAGGACTTCAAGAGCGTTCTTTTAATTAACGCAAAATCGGGTCGTTCTTTCTCTTTTTGGGAGCGTACGATAACAACAAAATCAAAACCTTTTGGGATATTAGATTTGTTATTTCTATACACTTCTCTTAAACGCCTTTTCCACCAGTTACGAACAGGCGAATTTCCGACCTTGCGAGAAACAGTAAGACCGAGGCGCGAATAGTCCAGCTCATTTTTTAGAGCGTAGATAATAAATAAGCGGCATATCTTTCGACCGCCGCTCCGTTCAACTTTTTTAAACTCGGGCCTACGACGTAACCTTTCACTTTTATCAAAGCCAAGATGTGTACGACCTACCAAGTTATTTTTTGTGGAGTTGTACAGCTAAACGTTTGCGACCTTTAGATCGCCGTCTCTTGAGAATTAGTTTTCCGCCTGTTGAGGCTTTGCGAGAACGAAAACCGTGTGATCTAGCGCGTTTTACGTTACTTGGTTGATAGGTACGTTTTGACATAATAATAACTCATATTCGAATCATGATGCACGTTTTTTTGGGCATCTAAAGCTCGGCAAATAAACATAAAACAAGGGCTCGCGTCAAGGAATTAATGATCTTTCTCGCAATCTGGTACGATCCGAAACCGAGATATTTTTTCGTTTTTAGCCGTAACCCGCTGTGGAGCCTGGTATTCTCTATCCATTTCGTTTGTTGGTTGACCTAGGTCGGGTTGACGGAGCGAAGCGAGGAAAGCGCAACCTAGGACTCCTTTTCGTTCAAACTTCAAAAGCTGGATTTTCGGTATGAAAATATATAGGGTCGGGCAACTTTAAATATGGCATGAGACATGAAAAACTAATTATCTTTTTTTTTTGTGCATTTGGATTTGGATGTGGTGGCGGACTCGATGACGAGGAATCCTCGCAAGCCTTCGCGGCTACGCAAAGTGTGCTTCTGCAAGGTGCCGCGAGCGCCCAAAGTAGTGCCGGTGGCCCCGCAGATACAATAAATGTAGATACGACATTCTCCTGTCTAGAAGGCGGCGAGGCACAGTTCAAAGGCTCTTTTGGTACCGAAAATGGGAATACTTCTTTTAAGTATTCCGTAGATTTTAACGATTGTGTATCGCAAGGTATTACGATGTCGGGGCAA
>JALSKP010000309.1 GCA_026988815.1 Myxococcales bacterium
TTTTTTTCCGGATGAACGAAATCTTTGTGTGATAATCCGTTCTCAGAAGTGCCAATGCAAATAGAAAACGAGCGTTTTCGAGAATCCCTTTGGGCAGATTTTTAATTTTATGATTAGGTGCCACGTCATACAGTGGGAGGGAGGGAATAGGTAATCGTTCAGGGTTTTCTCTGAAGGCTAAATAGTGACTCATTCTCTTCAACGCCGCTTTCGCTTTCCCCTTCAGAATTTCGCCGCGTGCCCGAGAAAGAACGTCAGAGATGCTCTTTCCTTTAATTTTCGGTTGAGCGAATGCGGCGTTAAAACTGAAAAAGCACAGAAGAAAAAAGAATGTAAAAATCAGGGGCTTCATTTTCATTCTAAGCTTTTTATTTATCGACGATATAGGTTTGATAGGTGATTTTTTCGGAAAGAATAGGAAGCTGATGATGGGAACAAAAAATTTCAAGACGTGTCCAAATCCAGTCTAATTCCTCCTTGTTGAGTCCCAAAATGAGAACGCTGTTTTTGCTATTGCTCACGTTGTTTAGGGCTTGGCCGAAAGCACTTGCGATAATACCAAGTCGACCGTCTTCAAAGGACTCTCGAAACATTGAACTACATTTGAAGTTCTCCAATGCATTTTGTTTGTACATAATACGTTTTCCACTTTGGACGCGAACGCGCCCATCTCCGTTTAAACTAAACCCACCACCGCTTTCTTCGAGCGCTGTATAATGGGCGCCTTTTATCACCCGGCTAAAGAGTCGTTCAATCCGCTCTCCGAAAGGACGTTTTTCTTTCTCGCCGCTTGCCTCAAAGGTGCAGACGAATTGGTCGATAGATTCCCAAATTCTCACTGCACAATGATGAGGCTTGTTGTCGAAATGTTCGCAAAGGTCAAACGAACGTATCAATTTTTCATCACGTTTCACGAAGGAGAAGTCGGTTTTCTCCAAAAACTTTAAGGCGCTCTGGCTGTTTAAAAATCTATCTTCGGCGTTCGCTTGGATCATCTTATCGATCCAATTTGAGAAGCCTTCGCTGAGTGAGCTTTTGTGCCTCCATATCAATTGCATTCGTTCTGTTTCGAGGGCATCGACACGCGTTTTTGTCGCCAAGAATACGAGTGTCATTCCTAAAGCGTAAAGGTCACTTTGTGGCGTTGCATGACCTAGAAGTTGCTCGTTGGGCATATATCCGGTACTACCCATGGCCAAGGTTTTACTTTTTTCGACGTATTGAACGGCCCCGAAATCAACCAGGGAAACCAGGCCAGTATCGTCAAGAAGAATGTTAGAGGGCTTGATATCACGATGCAGAAGAGGTTGATCCAAGGTGTGTAAATAGGTGAGGATTTCCAGGATTTGTTTGGCTATAGAATGGATAATGTCTTCATTAAAAAAGAAATGAAGTTGGTTTTTTTGGTCTAAGTTTTGACCCAGGAGTAGACTTTGAATGGAAACAACGCTTTGTCTTGTATCTCCTTCCTTGTTCGATGGAATAGTAAGGTTGGCTACTATCTTTGGTATCCTAGGATGAGATATTTTTTCAAGAAAAGCCGACTCACGTAGAAAAGAAGTGTATGCTTGCCAGTTTTCCATATGAGATAATCGCATTTGTTTGATGACAACCAAAGCCTGGCTTTCTAAGTCTCTTCCTACATAGGCAACGCTTTGGGCGCCCTGTCCAAGTCGCGATATGATTTCAAAACGTTCATCCAGTATACGTCCAATACAAAAGCCTTCATCAGAAAGGGCGTTGGCTTTTTTCTCTTCCTGCAAAAGGTCGTGCGTAATCGTATTTATAGCTGCGCAATTCTCGTGGTCATCTAAGATGCCATCTTGATTGAGGTCAAATCGAGAAAGAAATGCGCTAGGATCGCGCTTGAGTTCCTCGATTCGACCTTCTAAACGAGCGATAAAGCGAGGGTCTTGGATGTTAAGATGCATCGATTTCATTCTCTTTGGATTGAACCACTCCCACATTTTGGGCCTTCTTACTAAAACCGAGAATATGTCTTTCTTCTTTGGCAACATTATAGAAGGAAGATGCTTTGAATTGAAGTTTTTCTTTGAGTTCCATGCGTTCGCGATAGCTTAAAGGACCTGTGAGAGCTTGGTCTTGCAATTCGAAAGGGGCTTTATAACGACGCTTATCTTCTAGTTCAAGGAGCGAAAGTAGGGGGAGTTCGAAATGGGATTTAAATATCCATCCTTTTTCTACCACCAGTTTTTCATTCTGGAGCGTGAAAAGCGAATGTGTCGAACGTGTTGAAAACCACCATATTAGAAAGATAATAGGCAGGATGATTAAAATTACCAAAGTGAAGACCATTATAAGTATTACCAACCCGACCGCTAGGATTCCTAAAAAGTTTTGTACCGATGATAGGTCCAAAGATGTCCCGTATCCTTTGGCCAGTAGGGAGTGGCTATCAGGTTCGGTAATCGTCAACATTGTGCTTCCCTTTTTTGGAATCAAGGAGGCTGGCGGCGTAGAAAAGTGAATACCATTCAATGCGTCGGCGGCGCTTGGAAAACGGTTTTCTGGATGCGGTTCGGCCAGCTTGTTAACAAAGGTTTTAAAGCCCTCACTTATTGGGACCTTAAGTGCGTCTTCCCAAATCACTTTCATCCGTTTTTTGGGAAGGTCATCGGGATTGGTTTGAGTGAGGATGTGAATTAAGGTCATCCCAAGTCCGTAGAGATCGCTGGACATATCTGCTCGCCCCATGAGTTGCTCGGGCGCCATATACCCACTTGTTCCAACAACGGTAGAGCCGCCAATTCGGCTCGGAACGACGTGACGTACAGAACCAAAATCGATGAGAAAGATTTTACCTTGGCTCAACATTAAATTGCTGGGTTTTATATCTCGATGAAGCAGGGGAGGGCTGTAGCTCTGTAAGAAAACTAGACTATTGAGCACTTGTTCGGCGATC
>JALSKP010000310.1 GCA_026988815.1 Myxococcales bacterium
CCAGGGAAAATATACTGTCGAATACACCCGCGAGGGCAACACCTTGACCTGGGTCTCACGCGATAGCGGAAACATGAAGTCGACGGGCAAGACGATTGTGAGCAAAGTGGGCAGCCGAACGCAGATCGAATATGAGGAAAAAATCGCAACAGACCTACCGATTCCTCGTTTAGCCGCGCGCATATTTCGGCCTATCGTTGCACGAGAAGTTAAGAAAGGAATTAACGAGTATCTCGATACCGCTATCGAAATTCTCGAGAATTAATATGTTTAAGTGTTAGGGCCCATGATCTTATGGTGTGGGTTTGTTTTGAATAAATCAGCTCTTGTTTCATAAATCTCAAGTATCTTTTCATAAGGGTGAATGTAGGCTCGTGTTTTAGGTGTTGTTGTCGCATTTGCGTGTAAGCTAATTTTCATTGTAGACGCCAAGTTCACGTAGATAAGAAATCCCTTTTACAATTAAAATAATCATCTTTGTAATCATCCGGCCGAAAACGCCAGAGGTAGAGGGGACTTCTCTTCATTCCAAAGAAGAAACCTCTTTCATTCAACCCGCCGAAAATGATCACACCCTTCGTGGGGAATGGTTCAAACGAATAAAATTCCTTTGTCGAATGGGAAGACGATCTATACACTCCAGCGAACTTTGTTGAGGATAGTGATGGGAACAATTGAAACGGATGATGGTCTGAAGTGGGTAGAGGCCGAAGATGGTTATTTTCTAGCTTTAGAAGAGGGGAAGCTTGTTGCGAAAAACCCGAAAGGAAAAAGACTTAAAAGTGTAGCAAAAAAACAAAAAGAAACCGAAACCGGCGTGAGTATGTTAGCCGCTCGAGATTGGTTGAAAGAGCATAAAACAACGTGTCTGGAAACGGTAGAATCGTGGATGTTACGTTCGCTTCCGATTCCGGCAAAAGTTATCCTTGCGGTTTGGGTCGACGCGTTCTGGCGAGAATTAATTGAAAATACGATCTTCCAGCCCTTCGGAAACGATGATGACGAACAAGTAGGTTTACTTCGAGCGGTTGATAAAAAGAAAGGGTTAGGTTTGGTAAATCTTGACGGAGATACAATTTGGATTCATCCCGAACAGGTCCATATTCCCCATCCCGTCCTTTTAGAAGATCTTGATGACTGGCGCGAAATCGCCGCCGAATTGAATGTGACCCAAGGTCTCCAACAATTGATGCGACAGACCTTCGAAAAACCAGAAAAAGTAGAAGGGTCAACGATAGATAAGTTCAATGACGCTGTCTTTGAGCCTCTGGGCGGCGCGATGCGGAAAACTTGGTCCTTGGGTTGTCGCGTAAGAGGCGGGTATGCAACGGCCACGGTCTGGGAAGATGGAAAGAAAACTGATGCTGGGTATTGGATCGGAGCCGAAGATCCAGCTTACGAGGGATACGGTGGTGAGTTGCTTTGGACGGATGAAGAGCAAATGACATTGAAACTCGAGGACGTGGGTCCCGTTGCATGGTCGGAGGGCATGAGAATGGCCGAGGCGATTTACGGAATTCGTAAAGTTGAAGAAGAAAATACAGACGCATAAATCAATGCGAACCCCAAATTTAGGTACGAAAATGAAATCAGAAATACTACTAAAAGCTGGAGCGATCCTGCTTTCCAAAGCGACGCTTCCCAAAGATATATTGTCCGACGATGTCGTCGCACGAGAATGGATCCATCCAGCTCTCCAAGATCCCATCGTTCGTATCCCGACTCAAAATATGTTGAGAGGCGTCGATTTAGAGATGGGCCTGCTTGGTTTTTCGGAACCCGTGGATCGCGGCGTGGTTGGAAAACGAAGACGTACAAAGTTAGGCTTTCCGGGATGGGCGCTCGTTCATGATCCCGACAATGCGCGCTTCGCCTTGGACGTGGTTAAAGATCTTCAGAAGGCTGCGAGAAAAATAAAGTCCAAACCAGGTACAGCAAAAGAATTGATTAGCGAGCTTGGTTCGAATTTGGCGACCTCGGTCCCTCATTTCCTTCCATCGTTTTATGAAGAAGCCGCACGGCATTTCCTGACCTTTGAAAATTATGCCTATGCCGCTCAGTATTTTGAAAAAGCGCGCGAATCGGAAAGGGTCTATGCCCTTGACGTTGACCCCGAATTGCGTGAGCAAACCTTTGTTGATTTTGCTCTGGCGCGTGCACTTTCGATAAAGTCGCTTACTAATTTCGGCTTGGAGATGATCGAAAAAGGAAAGGCCAAAGAAGGTTTTGAATCCTATTTTAGAATCGCTATTCGACGAACCCGAGGAGGACTCCCTCCCAGTCCCGCGATGGCAAAAGATCTCAAACGATTGGCCAAAGCGGCCGGCTTGGATCCCAATGAAGAAGAAAGAAATTTTTTGGCCGACTTGCTGAGTGCACCCGCTCTCCGAATGGCTGCCTCCGGCTTTTGGAAAGCCTATACAAAGTCTCTCAAAGCACTCGCCAAGGAGAACCCTTCTGCACGTTCGGAGATGCTTGATCTTTTTCCGAACATGCATCCCAGAGAGTGGTTTAAGATTCTCGATTCCTGTGATGCCTGCAAAGCACTCTACGACGATAGCGTTGATAAAGCGTCATTTTCAAAACATAGCACCGCGGATTGGTTTGCATTATTACTAAAACAACAAAACAATTCAGGATGGAGAAACGCCAAAGATATCGCCTCGCGCATCTTTTCGCTGATGATTGAATGTAAAGATCGTCTCGTGCAAGATGCCTTAAAAATAAATCTTCCCGAGGACTGGTATGGTATCCATCCTGATGTGGTTGAGCTCGGACTTTCGTTGGGAATCGAATTCAATTTTCCGAAGAACTGCAGCTTTGTAAGCTTGAGTGACATGGTAGAATATAAGGACGAGGAGCATCGATGTGTGGATTGGGAGTATATCTCCAAGCACAAGGGATTCCGAGAAATGGGAA
>JALSKP010000311.1 GCA_026988815.1 Myxococcales bacterium
CGAATTTAAACCCGAACACCCCTCCTCGCATTTGAGCGTTGTGCAGTAGCCTTGGGGATACCCAAGCTCTTCTTCTAAGCAAATTTGCCCCAAACATTGTTCGTTGACTTCGCAGGGTGCGCCGTCAGAAATTGTATTAACAAAGTCGAGCACATCGCCAGCTAATTTACCGGCGGATTCACACCCAAATGTAAAAACCAATAACGAGATAAGTACTTTTTTCTTCATGGCAAACTCCGACAATGCTTGGACGCAGGAAACCCATTCTTATTCTAAATGCATTTCGATGGAATCTTAACCTTAGTCGTTAAAAAAAGAAACCAGGCTATCATGTTGAGATTGTGCATCTTGGAAGCCAAGTTTGAGCAATTGTTCCGTGTAGCCGCGATCGAACAAAAGATAGCTTAGAAAATCGCTTTCCTTATACCTGGATTCGGAGACGCGCTTTCCGATCGTTGCAAGAATCTTACTCCCCCATTGTTTGGGAGGAATCGTTCCCGCATATTCGCCAGCTAGCTTTCCGAGATCTTCCGTGGGTCGGACAAGTAAGGTTTCAACGCCGCGGTAGCCTTGCCCGCGATGCTCTTCGATAACTTCGTTTAGGGTTTCCAGAAAATTTTCGCCGTATGCCCGTGTTCCGCCTTCCAGAATGCCGTTAATCCGACCCAGGAAAGACAAATCGTAATCGAGGGGATCAAGCAGGAGTGAGTTCATCACCTTTCCGAGAAGGAAAGAGACCGTAGGAATGCTGACTTTTTCTTGAGGCGGTGGCTCGCGTTTATCGGAACTTAAGCTGATCACCAGTACTTTATTTGCCCCCATTCTTAAGGCTGGCGAAACGGGCGTATTTTGCCTGAGGCCCCCATCGAAATACCACCGGTTCCCGATTTTAACAGAAGGAAAAAGAATCGGAATGGCCGACGAGGCAAGTATTTTTTCTGGAGTAATATCGCCGTGCACCCCTATACGCCTTGTGTCTCGAGTCCATGGAGGCAATTTTTCTTTTCCCGATTGAACGAATACCGTTGTATATCCCGAGTGCACATCGGTGGCACTAATCGTCAAGGAAGACAAAAACCCGTTGTTGATATTCTCTTTGATTTGAGAGCATTTAATCTCGTTCTTCACCAAGTCGGAAATAAAGGCGGTGTTTAAGAGGGAGTAACTACGACCGTCTTCAGGTTGCAGACTTGATTCCGAAGTATCAGAGAACATCCTACGGAGCATGGTCCACGAATTAGAATAGGAAATGCTCACCGACTTTTTCAATTCCATATCTCGCCAGAGATGCCAAAGATGCTTTGAACAATACTCGGGGTCGTGAATGTTTGCGGCGAGCCAACCAGCGTTGATTGCGCCCACGGAGGTGCCTGAAATCACCTCAAAACTGATGGGTCCTTGGGTGTGTTGTCCAACAACTTCCATTATATAACGAATGACTCCCGCGGCGTATGCGCCGCGCGCTCCCCCCCCCGATAATACAATTGCTCTTTTAGATTCAGATGACATATTTATTTTTTTTTGAAAATTATGAAATTTGGGTTTTTGAACTGGTCGATCTCTGTTTACACTACATTATAAAGAAAAATTTCTGATTTTAAAAGATTCCTTAGCTCGTAGTACTAATGCTTCAACGTCCGGCCATTGCCGTAAATTCCACTTCTAGTCTTTATATTCGTGCGAGGGGAATCAACGGTGTAGAAATCTGGAGGATGACCAACCATGGATCTGACCCAGCCTTAGCGCGCGATAAGGGGAAGACTAAAAAACCTAGTGACGTCAAAAATGTCGTCATTACGTCCATTCCGATGAATCAAAGTGTGATTGGGATCACTTGGTTCTCAGAATCACGCGTTGCCCTATTTGGGAAAAATGGGCAGGTCAAAGTCTACGATGTGCAAGTAAATGGGGAAAAGGTCGAGGTTACCTACGTCGAGGGTTCCAAATTGGAATTAGGCGTAACCTTGAAATCCTTTGCGGCCGCAGGTTCAAAAATAGCCTTTGGAGACGAAAAGGGCGCTGTCTGGTTAGCTCTTTTTGATAAAACATGGAATCTTTCCCGTTCCACAGGACACAAAGGATCTGTCGATGCTTTAATATTCTCGCCGGACGCGACTCGACTTGCGACTGCGGGTCGGGACGGCATGATTAAAATTTGGAACACCGACGTTTCCGGTGGTTTGGACACAACGCATTCTGAGGTCCTCGATTTCTTTTCTGTCGCCTACGATGCTGATGATGTTTCTGAGGTACACGACACCGAGGTGAGCGAGTTCCCCGTATTTCGTTCAGGTTCAACGCGGAGCGATCTTGTACCTTCCATCTCCTCTGACGAAGTTTTGGACTTTTTCTCTATCGCTGAAACCGATGATGCCACGATCGCCGAAGAGCATATCCCCGGAGAGCTCATCCACACATCGCCTGAAAAAGACGACTCACCAGAAATGGTTGAGTTGGAGGAAATCGCAACGCTAAAGGGAAGTGCAGGCTGGGCTATTTCGATAGAATTCTCTGCCGATGGTAAGCGCCTGGTTTCGGGGTCGATGGATAATTGTGTCTATCTTTGGGATATTGAAAACGAATCCCTATTGGGAAAAAATGAAAGCCACCAAGGTTGGGTGAGCTGCGTGGCTTTTTCCGCTGATGATGATTTAATCGCTTCCGGGTCTTGGGATAAGAATATCTGTTTGTTTGATGGCACGACGCTGGAACTCATCAAGAAGCTAGAATTCCATCGTGATTATGTGGTTGATATAGAGTTCCAAAATGGGGCACTTTACTCCGCCAGCTACGATGGCCTTATTGCAAAGTGGAATATCCAAAGTCATAGGATAGAGGATATTTTGGACAGTGATACGGATTGGATCCAAGCCATTCGTTTCCTCAACAACGGCACGCTCATCTCGGTTTG
>JALSKP010000312.1 GCA_026988815.1 Myxococcales bacterium
CGAAAGTAAGTACTACGATAAAGCGCTCTACAAGCTGGCGTGGACCCATTATCGCCAAGATAATTTTGACGAGGCGATTAATCAATTCAAAGCTCTCGTTAAGTTTTCCGACGAAACAAAGAGAAAAACCGGACGATCGGGTTCTGTTCTTCGTGAAGAGGCGATTCAATATATTGCTATCAGTTTGGCGGAAGAGGACTGGGACCTTGATGGTGCCAAAGATCCCGATTTTGGAATCGAAAGAGTTAAGCGCTATATTTCTGGAAAATTGCCCTACGAGAGGGAAGTATTAACCCAAATCGGCGAGTACTTTTTCGATAATACACGTTATCGCGACGCGATTGATGCCTACCGTTTTCTGTTGGCACGTTATCCAAAGGATCGGCGTAATCCCGAAGTCCATGAGAAAATTATTCTCTCCTTATTGCGTAATGATGATCTTAGCGAAGCCTTCGCCGAGCGTGGAAAGTTAAGCAAGTTTTACGGCGCCGGTAGTGAATGGTTCGCCCATCAGGAACGTATTGGGAATGTGGAAGCGACGCGTTATGCTCAAAATCTGGTTAAAGATAATCTGATTCAGTCAGCAACCTGGTACCACGCTGAGGCACAGAAATTGAGAACAGAAGCTGTTTTTAGAGACGATAAAGAGATGCTTGCCCAGGCAGATTTGAAATACAATGAAGCCGCCAAGGGCTATTCAGATTTTTTGAAAAAGTACCCAAATGATAAAGATTTTTACCAATGGAACTTTTACTACGCAGAATGTCTCTATTATTCCAGTCAGTATATGCCTGCTTTTGAGCAATACCGTGTGGTAAGAGAAATGGACGTTCCGAGAAATCAATACCAGGAAGTATCAGCTTTTAACGCTGTAAAAGCCTTGGAGTTTTTAATCGGACAAAAAGTCGAGCGTGGAGAATTGCCTGCAAAGACGCTTCCTAAAGGTGGTTTGGACGACGCGAGAGAAGCGGCTTCGGGACAAGAGAAGGCCCGTGAAAATGTGGACGAAAGAGACAATCAAAAACGTGTTGTTGAGAAGGAAACAATTGCGCCTGTTGTGATGAATTACGTCACATCGATGGACAGATATGTTGTTTTAGGTCTTAAAAATAAAGACGATAAATATCTGGATGGAAAGTTCGCCTTCCAAGCAGCTAAAATTTTCTACGATTATAAAAACTATCCCAAAGCGCGAGAGCGTTTTGAATGGATCGTGAACGAATACCCCGAAAACGAGCTTGCCTACCTTGCTGGATCGTTAATCTTGGAGACCTATCGAGACGAAAATGACTTCGTGAAATTGGCTGAATATGCTGATAGATTAGGTAATGTTCTAAAGGGAGAGCAGGCCGAGGCAATTCGTGCCGAAGTTCGAGAATTCAAATTGGGCGCACTTTTCAAATCCGCCGAGCAACTCTTCGCAGCCAAAGAATATGAACGCGCGGCTGAAGAATATGTTCGTTTGTTGAAGGAAGATCCGAACACAAAGTTTGCAGCGAAGGCACTCAATAATGCGGCCGTTGCGTATGAGAATGTGAAGCGATATGAATCAGCGATGCAACTTTATAAGCGTGTTTATCAGGAACATCCCAAAGACCCGCTCGCATCATACGCCCTGTATCGTGTGGCGGTTAACCAAGAACGCTTTTTTGATTACGAAAATGCGGTTCTTAGCTACCAGCTCTTTTACGACAAGTATCGCAACAAATCTCAAACAGATTTAGATAAAGCAGGTTTGGATTTTGACCTGGCTGAAAAGAGAAGCGAGGCGCTTCAGAGTTCGGCAGTGATTTTGGAAAATTTACAAAAGTATAAACAAGCTGGCGATGCATACGAGAAATATATTTCCAAATATCCTTCCGCTCCCGGTATCGAAGACGTGCAATGGCAAGTTCATCTTGTATGGGAAAAAGAGGGAAATAATAAAAGAATGATTTCGGCGATCAACAAGTTCATAAAGGATTACGGCGGCCCCGCCAGCCAAAACAAGCGCGTTCTTGAGGGCTTAATGAAAATTGGTGATTATGAGGAAAAACGTTCAAAGAAAAGAGCGGACAAAATTTACAAGCGTATTCTCGGAGAATATGCAAGGCGCGGTATTCCGGCCGGAGATGCGGCAGCCTTTTATGCCGCTAAATCTGAGTTTATGTTGGTCGAGCGAGAGTTCGCTCAATGGGATAAGATAAAGATCAAAGGATCTTTGAAAAACCAAGGTAAACTTCTCAAGAAAAAGATCGAAGGCCAGAAAAAACTCAATACGCGCTATGAAAGTGTATTTGCTTATCTAAGTTTAGAATGGGTAATGGCGGCGAGTTATAGAAAAGGTAAAATGCTACAAAATTTTGCGACCGCGCTGTACGATGTTCCCGTTCCATTTAAAGACGGAAGTGAGCAGGCGGATATGTATCGAACCCAGCTCGAAGATTTGGCGGTTCCGTTAGAGGACAAGGCTGTTGAAACCTTTGAAAAAATGATCGCAAAATCCCGAGAGGATAAAATCGTAAATGAATGGACAAAGCGTGCACTTGATGAACTCAATAAATACAAACCCGCTGATTACCCATCTTATAAAGAAGAGCGACGTAAAATCGAAAAAAGACGTTTGAGTGGTCAGCCTATTATGGGGACTAAAGCATACGAGACATTCGTCAATCCTCCAAAAGTTGTGGAAGGGAAGTAAACATGCAAAAAATTCTAGTACTATTATGTTTATCGCTATTTGCCTTCTCTTGTTCGAGCGCGCCGGTAAAAAAGGGCGAAGAAAAGATCATCGAAAAGCCTACCGCTGCTGATGCTGAACAGATGCAAGACGATTTTCTCAAAAATGAGGTCGTGAGCGAGGAGGCGGCCTCGGCGGACCAGTTTGATGACGCTGAGACCAAGAAAGGCAGCGACGTTATTG
>JALSKP010000313.1 GCA_026988815.1 Myxococcales bacterium
CCTTGCTCGAAAGCGAATTATTCGGTCACGAAAAAGGCGCTTTTTCTGGTGCACTGGCAAAGCACCGAGGGGTTTTTGAACGCGCCAATGGCGGTACCATTTTCTTCGATGAGCTCGGGGAAATGGACATTGAATTTCAGCCCAAATTTTTGCGGGTGTTGGAAACCGGTGACCTAAGACGTGTCGGCGGAGAATCCACTTTCAATGTTGATGTTCGCGTTGTCGCGGCTACAAATCGAGACCTTGAAGAGTTAATCGCCGAGAAGAAGTTTCGTCAAGATCTCTTCTATCGCCTCGCCAAAGTACGCTTTTTACTTCCTCCTCTTAGAAAACGTATTGAGGATATCCCGCCCCTAACCGAGCATTTCTTAAAGAAGATTTGCAAAGATCGAATCGCGCCAACGATTGATAAAGATGCCTATCTTATTCTTCAAAAATATGAATGGCCGGGCAACATCCGTCAGCTTAAAAACGTTATCGAAAAAGCGATTGCCTTTAACGATGGAAACATCTCGGCCGACTATTTCAGAAAAGAACTTTCGATTGAAAAAGGCGCTCCTCAATTCTCCTCCAAATCATCCTTTGACGAGGAGGTGATAGCGTTCCAAGAAAATGAGGAACTTCTCCCCTTTCGGGAGGCCAAAGAGATTCTCGTGAATGCATTTGAGAAAGGTTATTTGCGACGCCTTCTTAAAGAAAATAAGAATAATGTGTCGGCCGCGGCAAGACATGCAAAAATTGATAGGCGCCACCTTTATCGGCTCCTAAAAAAGCACGACATTCCTTCCAAATAGTCTTATTCGAGTCGGTGTTTTAGAAATAACTGGCCGAGTTCGGCAGCTTTAAAAAGGGCCCCAGAAATAGATAAATCTTTCGCCGCTTCAACGGGTTTTAACGTACCATCCGCCAGTCCATCTAAGGTCGCTTTTTGCACCTTGATTTTAACTTTTTTGGCACTGGGCGAGGGCTCATAATCATTGAGAATAATTTCACTCTTCATGACCCTTTTCTTGGCGTCATAGACCTCGAGTTCAATAACAAGATCGAGACCTTCAACATCCTTTTCTAAGGCTTCACTGATCCGGAAAACCTTTGCAATCTCGCTTTTCTTACGTTCAAATGCAATCGCATATTCTCGAACATAACTGAGAAATAGAGGCCATTCGGCGGCCGAGGTTTTTATTGTCAGATGCGGAAAGTCGATCATTTCTTCCTCTTCGATGACGACCTCAGATTCTGAAATGAGAACGCTATAAACCTCATCGGCGTCTTCAAATTTCACGCAGATCAACAAGGGAATATCCGACAGGGCCGCATAATCACCTGCATTTTTAGCGTGAACCGATTCAATGTTTTTAGTAAAGAACGATACTATACTTGTTCCCTTGGAGACTGAGTCGATGATCTTCATCTAGAATTTCTTGAAGTTAATGGTCATCAATAACATCGCGATTGGCATCGCTGCTAATGCGATGTTTCCGCCAAATAAAAAACTTTCGCTACACGCAGAAAGCATGGGGACGAATAAAGTAAACATTACTACTGATTTCACAAAGACCTCCTTGTCCTCATTGCTCTGAATAGTGTCCCGAAAAAACGAATCTCACGGGTCCACGCATCCAAATATCATTTTTCTCTTTTTCAATTTCTAAGTCGCCGCCGGGGAGTCTCACCTCGATGGGGCCATCATTGATGAGCCCACTTTCCCAAGCCGCAAAGGCCACCGCACAAGCGCCTGTTCCACACGCAAGGGTTCGCCCTACTCCACGTTCAAAAACAACCATTCGTAGCGCGTCGTTTTCCTTAACGACGAATTCTAGGTTGACGCCATTTTTGAACACCTTGTCTCCATGATTGAGTTTTTCGCCAAGGACATCTAAAAGGGGGCTATCGGGTTCGTTAAATACAACGGCGTGGGGATTTCCAATATCTACACTAAAGCATTGAAGGATGGTTTTTTCATCGACAAGTTCAAGTTCTTCGACCAGCCTCGCTGACCCCATGTTTACGCGCACTTGGTAGGCATTCTTACTACTTTCGACCTCGCAAAACTTTTCGCCGGAATCAGATACGACGCTTAGACGAGAATTAAAGTTATGGACTTTAAAGAGATGAAGCGCAACACAGCGCACACCGTTACCACACATTTCTGGACGGGAACCGTCCGCGTTGATGATGTGCATGCGTACACGACTGGACGGGCGATCAATTTCGCTAAGTAAAAGAACGCCATCTGCGCCTATTCCCCTTCCGTGCTCGCACATTTGCACAGCAAGGTCTTGGGAGATTTCACCTTCGATGAGGATGAAATTGTTTCCAGTCCCTTCATATTTATAAAAAGAAATCAACGCGTCGCCTTGGTTGGAGGGACCTTACACAGCTACGATACACTCGCAAAGTGCGTTGTGGGTGCGGTCGTCAACATTTTGGAATTCGTATCCCATGCCAGGGTCTTCTCCTTTGGTTTTCGAGCTTACGCGAACCACCTTCGCATCCACACGAAAGGGGGAACCGTCCGAATGCACGAAATGGAGGGTGTGGACAGATCCTACTTCAAAAAGTGCGCTTGATTTTACAAACATACCGCTCTCGCTGAGATCCAATGCGTCTAGCGGTAATTCCCATCCTTGCTCATCCTGGACAACAACTTGTTGGCCGAATCCAGAACGGTCGTAACGACGGATACCAGCTTCTGGTTTTAAAGCAATGGGGGTGCGGCGAATGGTTGATGAGAGTTCTTTGCGCATCTTGCGTCCTTGGCATTAAGCGACATCCTTGTCGCGTTTAAAAAATGAGTTGCGGCACATCCTTGTGCAAGCCGACTTGACGTCGACACCATCCTTGGCTCTCACAACTCGATTCCTAACTGCGCCCTCGTGCAGTTTGGAGTGGGTCGCA
>JALSKP010000314.1 GCA_026988815.1 Myxococcales bacterium
TGGCTACTTCTGCATAGAATCCTTCGAGGAGCAATGTGAATGCATCCTCCTCTGATTCGATTTTTTCATAAGATAATCCGATCACACCGTTGATGTAGGGTCGTCGTACTGTCCCCAAACTCTGGCTAATAAAGGTTTTTGCCGGATGCACAGCAAGATCCATACGCACGCCAAAGGGTCCAAAATACCTGACACCGTCTATCCCCAAGGTATGCATACGAGAAAACCTAGACGCAATCAAAGTCTCACCTTTTTCGGCCTTCTTCTGAATAGATTTGAGTGCCCCGCTAGCGTCCTTATTACGACCTAAAAATTGAACCAGATTGAAATCTTCAAGAAATGCCGCGTCTGTAAAAACAAGCTCGCCGATGCGGCGCACATCGGCGTCCAGCTCCACGGTGGGGGTGCGATCCCATCCGAAGAAATAGCTCAAGGAGAGATCGGTATTTAGGAGAGTCATCCTCAGGCGAGTTCCGATGCTGATGTTGCTCGGATCTTCATCGGGACGCTCGGAGGCAACAAGTGCCGGTTGAACATACTCCTCAATACTTGGGTCCAGACGCGCTAAGGCGCTTGAAATACCAGCCGAGGAAAAAGCGGGGATCTCGGCCGACAAGAGACTGCTATCCCTCCCAAATAAGAAGCTCCTATCGGGCACGAAAAAAGGAACCAAAATAAACTGAGCACTAAAATCAGAAAGGCTATATTTTGCATCCAGAGTAAATTGAGGAATTCGAATCAATGCGTCGTTGGTAATCGCTTGCGTGCGGTCGATGGGATTAATAATATCAAGGGGTCTAGAAATATCGCTGCTTCCCCAGCGCGTGATAAGGTTCCCGATCTTCAAATTCCAATGCCCCTCTTGATAGTTGGCAAAAGACACACCGAGATCAGCGCGAAACTGCGTTCTTACATCCTGCGGATTAATATACAAATTTACTAATTCTTCATTTTTCTTTCCACCTGTCCAGTGCATGAGCTCGCCAGAAAGAAAAAAATCCCACTGTTGAGAGGTCCGTAGATTAATACCAAGATCGAGGCGTTGGGTCCATTCAACAATATCTTCTCGCTCTCGATCAAAGCGTCTATCCATCTGAAGCAGAGAAGAATAATGCCCGATCATATCCGCTTCTATCTCGAAGCTATCCGCCAGACTGGATTGGTTTTTTTCCTTATTTTCATCGTCAAGGATTTCCTCTTCCCGATGATCAATCGCTTCGCCAAGATCGTTCACCTCTTCATGATCGACAGACACCTGGCTATGATCGATGGCTTCTTCGGCGAAAAGCGGCGAAGAAAGCGCGCAAAACACCACCACTAATAGAGGACCAGAATTCATTATTTTCCGAGATTATCCTTGGAGAGTGCCGCCTCAGCGATTTCAACATCGTCTTTGAGAGACCGCACAAGCATCGTTGTTTTTCCACCCTTGGCAGATACTACACTGAGCTTTTTGGCGTAGGTGCGACCGGATTTTGTTTTATCCAAAAGATCGACGAAAATTGTTTTCTCAAGTTTAGCTTTCTTAAAAAATTTCGCTTTGAGCGTGATGAAATCCGATTTACGAACGTAAACTACGATACGATCATACTCGCTATCGTTAGTATCTTTAGGCCTAGCCTCAATAACATAGGCGCTATGTTTACCAATTTTAACATCCTCCATTCGTTTGTATTTTGAATCCTTAATATCTCTAGACTCAAAGTCAGCGTAGGTAAAATGGGACCCCAAAAAGGAACCTTTTTTTTGACCGCCCGCGATCCGTCGCGTCACACCAAAGGCGGGCAGATAGATCCAAACATCATCATCGCCATCGCGTTCAACGAACAGAAATGCTTGTCCTCTTACTTCTTTGGGTGCAGTAAGAACCACTTTTGTTCTCGCCTTTTCGGAGATTTTTTTAGAGAGAATCTTCAACATCCGAACGCGCTCAGATCCGTCTTTTGTACGAATACGCAATTCCAATTTTGCCTCCCCGGATTGAAAACCTGTGGAGTTTTGGTCGAGCGTTTTATCAATAATTTGTTGTGGACTGAGTTCGCCCGCAAAAGCGCTTGAGGGAATTAGAAGTGCTAACACAAGAAATGATAAAAGTTTCATAATTGTCCGTTCTGAAAAAACAATATCAAGCTATCACTCAT
Organism: Myxococcales bacterium; assembly: GCA_026988815.1. Classification (GTDB taxonomy): domain Bacteria; phylum Myxococcota_A; class Bradymonadia; order Bradymonadales; family Bradymonadaceae; genus CALJNB01. The sequence goes on from JALSKP010000314.1 coordinate 2,142, forward strand.
CCAAAAGAAATCCCAACCGTGCTGCCTTCTTTCTTTATACGCGAATATGCGATGGGCGCCGAGAATTGATCGCCTCTTTTAGATCCGCGAAATATTTTCCAAAAATCCTCCTGGCCTTCGTTCGCTACACGATCTAATGTGCATCGTACCAAAAAAATCAGAGAGAAAATGAAAGTGCATTCCCAGGGGGAACGAGGTGCCATGGCATTTTCGTTTTTTTTGGTTCCGCCTAAAATAGTAGAATCGCTTACTACATTATCTCGAAAATTCCGCCTTCGGATCATGTGTACAACGATGCACAAAAATTTTTCAGAAGGGCTATTTTTTCTTTTTGGGAGATGTGTAGCCCTCAATGCAAGATAGGATTTCTGATACCGCGCTATAGCGACCAAAGGGCGGCATAAGGTAGGCGCCGACGACCCGGTCTTGTACAGAAAGCAAGGTTTCTTGAGCGATTTTAATACCTACCGCACGCGCCTCGGGACCGTTGCCAGCTTTTTCCATCTGCGTTCGAACCGACTCTGGAACCGACATCCCAGGAACCTCATTGTGTAAAAACTCAGCATTTCGAGAACTCGCGAGCGGAAGAATGCCCACCATCACCGGCATATCTAAGTGCGCGGTATCGTCCAAAAATCGTTCAAGGACACGATTATCATAAATCGGTTGAGTCATAATATAGGATGCCCCCGATGCTTTTTTCAACTCCAAGCGTCGTAGCTCTCGATCGTAATCGATTGCCGCAGGTTCGGCTCC
>JALSKP010000315.1 GCA_026988815.1 Myxococcales bacterium
GGAGGTCCGGCGATGGCCGGTAATTACGAGTACTTTATTAACCGTGGGATGTTGCTTGTTTCGACGACCGCGCCCGAGGGAATTGCGGCGTTTGCGGCAACGATTCATATCTTACAATTTTTGGTAATCGTTATTCCGGGAATGCTCATTATGGCGTTTGATAAATCGATGCGATCCATTATTAAAATTGCAAATGAAAGTATGGACGCCGAAAAATGAGGGTTCTGAGCTTGATTCGATGATTCGCTTTACCTATACAGGCCTTTTATAGAGAACGCTCTTGAGACTATTGTTCTACATATCGATGCTTTTCGTTTTTCCGTCATGTTCTAATGACGAAATTAAACCCATAGGTTCAGATGTTCGGCTAGATACGCGTCCGACCGTGGACCAAGGTGGGGAGAAAGATCTTAACAAGGATGGTTCGCAGGGTGCCAAAGACCTCCACCTCGCCTCTGCCGAATCATGTGGGGAGTGCCATAAAGCCCATTATTCAGACTGGAAAGGAAGCATGCATGCCTACGCGACCACCGACCCTATTTATTTAGCGATGTTGGAGCGAGGCATTAACGATACACAGGGAAAAATTGATCAATTCTGTATTCAGTGCCATGCACCGATTGCGTCAAAAGAAGGCATGACACCTATCGAGAGTTTAGGTGATGGGCGCTATGGCGCAAAATTTGATCAGAGCAATCCCCTCGTGAGTGGTGGGGTGGTTTGCGTAACCTGTCACGCGATGGAGAAAGCAGAGGCGACTTTAAACGCAAAATTTGAGCTTTCCAAAACGACCTACTACGCTGCCTCCGCGAACCCGAGGGGCCAAGAAGAGCATCCCGTTGAAACGTCTACGCTTTTACCTAGCTCGGTGATGTGCGGAACTTGTCATAATGTTGTCAATCCCAAAGGCGCGCTCATCGAAAATACATTTTCGGAATGGTATGCAAGTCCGTATAACGATGGAGATGCGGACGACAAGACCTGTCAGGATTGTCACATGCCAACCTATCGCGGAGAAATAGTAGACGGGGTTACTACAACGATTCACAAACATCAGTTTGTTGGGGTCGATGTAGCACTCGTGGATTTCCCGCAAAAAGTTGAACAGCGTCGTCTCGTTGAAGAATTATTAGGTTCGGCGGTTGAGCTTGAAATTAAACGTACCAACGATCAGGGCGACGAGATTGCAATTCGCGTTAGTTTGAAAAACGTCAATAACGGACACGCTCTTCCCTCGGGGTCGACCTCGGATCGTCAAGTTTGGGTCCATCTAAAGGTCTTCAATCAAGCCGACGAAATCGTCTTTGAGAGCGGGGCCTTGGATGCACAAGGAGACTTAAAAGATCGCGTTGAAGGCCATTCCCTTGATCCCGCCGGAGATCCAGAACTCCTTGTCTTCGGTTCATTCCTTTTTGACGATAATGGAGAACACGTAAACTTTCCGTGGCAAGCCGCGCGAAGTCAGGACTTCCTTCTTCAACCTGGACAAGTCGGCTGGCGAGAATACGAAATTTCAAAAACGCTTGTCGGCGGGCAAAAGATTCGTGTAGAAGCGGCTGTGAATTACCGAACTTTTCCGCCTTTTATTGTTCGTCAGTTGGAGGAGGAAGGCCTCCTAAAGATAAAGCTTTCGGATAAAATTCCCATCATAAAAATGGCAGAAAAAACCATCACACTAACAATACCTTAAGCAAGTTTACCTTTGTGCGTCGCGTAGGTTTGATAGCGCGAAGAGAGGAAATTCAACAAAACAATATGCTCATTTTCGAGGGAACGAGAAATTTGAAGAATTTTTAAATCCCCGAAAATGATCAAACGACTAACAAAACGAAATCCAAACAGGTCCTTGCAATTCTCCGGGACGATCGTTAACTGACAATACTGTAAGCAAATTTACATTTTCGCTCCCGCGCATGGAAGCGAAGCGGCGACATTAACAGACCCAAAACAATCTGGTGCAGGTCCTTGCAATTCTTCGGGGCGATCGTTATCTTCCTTTCAAATAATCCCGATGTTGGGGGAGAATTGTGAACAACAGAAAATTGTTTCCGATTCACTCATTATCCAAGCTTTAGATCTGAGGCATCCTACTACGGTCGACGTGGAAAGAGTGTGGGATAGGTGAAGAATAAACTTAAGCCGGCTTGGCTCGAATTCATAATAAGAAACCACGATGGTTAACAGATCTTTGGTTGGACATATTATTCAAGTCAAAATCCAAATTTTTGCGATTGTTTCTCTGATATTTTTTTCGACAATTATGCTTTTCGACGCGTCCTATATTACGGCGTTTTTCTTTATATTGTTTTCTCTTTTCCCGCTTTTTTCGATTTTTAATCGTCGTGAAAAGAATTTTCTCTTCAGCATCGTAGGAAGTATACTTTTACTTTTTGGCGGTGGGGTCGAATTTTTTTTGAGAACTCAGCGAACCAATATCATGCTCTTCTGGGGACTTGTTTTCCTTTTTTTTATCGTTGCTTCTGTCCTATTTTTTGGTGGATTAGATTCCAAATTCGGGCATGTCGAAAATGAACCGAGAGGTCGAGATACCAATCCCAAGATTCCTACATCTATTTCTAACGTTCAGTATTCTATTCGCAATTGGAATAATGTTGAAGGGTTGGTTTTTTGCACTGACAATCTGTGTATTTCCCTTGCTTTTATTGCTCGGTAGGAAACTGAGAAAAAACGCCCTCATGCTGGTGGTTCGTATTTGGAAGCGGAGGAGTTTTGGCGCTCATTGGATTGGACCTCACCTTTGTCATTTCTGGTGCGTCGATTCAATGTGCTTTTTTCTTCTATTCGATGCATCTTCGGGTGAACCCTACCGACCATTGAGTTTTTTCTTTATCGTCATCGCGTTCTCCTCTTTTCCTAAAATGCAC
>JALSKP010000316.1 GCA_026988815.1 Myxococcales bacterium
CCGACATTTGATTGGGAGCCGAGGCCCCAATTTATTGGAGTTGTATTTGGCGCAGTACCAAGTCGACCCCAAACTACGAGTTCCTTATAGTTATTGGTGCAACCCATTCCGTTGATTACCGACATAAGCACATTGCCTTGGCTACCGGGTCGGATTGTATTTTTAAAATTAACAAAGACTGCCTGGTGATTTGGTTGTACAGGCACGGAATTACAAAAATCGGTCACTACATCATGACTGACGCTCCCACCATAAACCATAGCGACAGCACGCGTTTGTAGATTCCAAATTTCGGCCATCTGCATGATTGCCGATCTAACCTGTTGCTCAGTGAGGCCCGCGTCGTTCACTCCTCCTGCGGGAGTGGCTTGCCGCAATTCGGAAGCAAAATCGATTCGGAAGCAAAATCGTTTTCGATATATAGAATTATTTTCTTAGTCGAATGGGTTGGTTTTATGCCGCCCACGGCCTTGCAGAGTGCATCCGAATCCGATGGATTCGCCCAAAATAGTACACTCAATACCATCGTAAAGAACATGTAAAATAGCGGTCGACTTCTTGAACCACTTAGTCCAGAAACATTAAGAAGTCCAAGACTTCTAATTCTTTTGTAAAAACTCATATCGAGTACTCCTGTTTAAACGTAAATCCTCGCCGTACCACCTCTTGAAATCTTAAACCAACATCTCATGATTTCCGCTCCCATTTCAAAGGAGAAAAAATGGAAACTAAGATCGTATCGATTCAAGAAAAAATAAAAACAAGGCCCTCGCGGTTCTATTCGCCAGAACTTAAAAAAGAAATTCTAGAAATTTGCGAACAGCTGCATGAGCAAGGTTGGACTCGAAAACAAGTTCAAAATGTGTTGGGCGTTGGATATCAAAGTATCGATTCTTGGAAAAAGCCGGCCGTAAAAATTCGCGAAGTCACAACAACGGCCTCGTCACTGAGCCTTATTTCGCCGAACGGTTGGAAAGTAGAAGGCATTAATTTGTCCGATTTAAAAACGCTTCTTTCATGAATTTCAACACGCGAACCTCGCGCGTTTTTGCCTATCCTTCGCCGGCGGATTTACGAAAAGGCTTCAACGGTCTTTATGGTTTGGTGGTCGACGGCCTTGATGAAAATCCATTGTCAGGCGATCTTTTTCTCTTCGTAAATCGAAATCGAAACCGAGCAAAAGTCCTACTTTGGGATGGCACCGGGCTTTGTATTTTTCAGAAACGTTTGGAACAAGGTCGTTTTGCAAAACTTTGGCGCGACACCAAAAAGGTAACGTTGAGCCACTCCGAACTTTCCCTTTTTCTTGAAGGATGCGAACTTATTGGCGCTCAAAAACTGTCGCCCGATCGCGTCGTTTTTTAGTAACCTTTGTTACCTTACCGCTACCGATTTAACATCGTTTAGGGTACTCTTTTTCACATGGAAGCCGCACCCGAATTCAAAAATGAAAGCCAAGAAAAACTCGCGTTACTCGCGACACTTCAAGGTCAAGAAATTGAAAAGCAAAGCCAAGAAATCGCGCGACTTAGAACGCATCTTCAAGAGATAGATGGAGGATTTCAGGGTGCGTTTTTAGATGCATCTCCGAAAAAAGCGGAGGTGCCGCTTGAACCGTTTAAGTCCAAGAGAAAGTCGAAAATAAAAACGCAAAAAAAAGGGCACGGTCCAACCGAACAGACGCGTTTAGAGCACGTCGAAGAGGTTTTTCATTTAGACGCGCCGGACCAAATATGCCCGTCTTGTGGCGGCGACCTCGAAGAATGGGAAGGTCAATTCGAAGGTGCAGACCTTATTGATGTGGTCGAAAAAATATATTTAGTCAAAAAAGTAAAGCGCCAAAAATATCGATGCAATGGTAAGGATTGCAGCCATATCGAAACGGCCTTGGGTCCTGACAAGGTCATCAAAGGTGGACGTTATTCGGTGAATTTTGCCGTCGATGTGGCGAGTGAAAAGTACACCAATCACATGCCGTTGGAACGTCAAACCCGCGCGATGAAGCGTTTGGGATTAAAGGTAAAGTCACAGACGCTTTGGGATCAAACTCACGCTTTGGCTAAACATTTGGAACCGAGTTATGATGCTTTGCATGCGCATATTTTAGAAAAAAACGTCGTTGGAATTGACACGACGAGCTGGCCAAAACTGATGAAGAAGAAGCCAGGAACGAAGCCTTGGCAGATGTGGTGCTTGACCAGCGATGATGGGATTTATCATTCGATTCGACATGATAAAGGCACGAAAACATGCAATGAAATCTTGAAAAACTATAGAGGTGTGGTGATCGGCGACCAAGCGCAAACGCATTATGCGGCGCAGAAAATGGCAGCACGCGAAGGTCCAGGTTTTAAATTCGCCGGATGCTGGGCCCACGTTTATCGACGTTTTCGAGAAGCGGGCAAAGATTTCCCAAGCGAGGCGACACCGGTTTTGGAAATGATTTCGGGTTTGTACAAAGCGCGAAGTGAGAACGAAAAAAGGGATGCGGAAGATATTATTGGTAAACTTTTCTCCTATTTATTAAGCCTGGCGCGGCGTCCAAAATCGACGCTTCAAAGCGCGATTAATTACACGTTAAATGCGAAAGCGTCTTTGATTTTATTTTTATTGGACGACGAAATCTGGCTCGATAATAATTTAACCGAGCGAAGTCTGCGCGGTCCTGTGATCGGTCGAAAAAATCACTACGGATCTAAATCTGTGGAAGGAACGAAAGTGGCAGCCATATTTTATTCGCTGGTCGAAACGGCGAAACACATCGGCGTGAATCCGACGGATTATCTCAAGGAAACTGCTCGCCGGGCGATTGCGAATCCTGGACGGGTCTTTTTACCTCACGAAATGCTAGTTTGATCGTCAAAGGGGGCACGGCGAGGATTTAC
>JALSKP010000317.1 GCA_026988815.1 Myxococcales bacterium
GAGTAAGAGGCGCCATCAACGGCCACGCTATCGAGGCGATGGCCAGCACCACGTTGCTCACCCGCCCCGTCCAGGCAAACTCGCATTTCTATTTTTCTTCCAGCCATTGTTCGTCCTCGTTTGGGCCATGGTAATTGGTAAACTTGGTTCACTAATGACACCCTATTGTCCTTACGCACTTTTCGCTCAAAGCGCGTTTTCAAAAGCGGAACGCGCAGCCTGCCCTTGGGGTACATTTCAAAAGCTATTCAGACCCGACATTTCATTTGTTACTTCCGTTTCGTTTTATCTCATTGAATTTTTTCGCTAAAGATACCATACTTTGTCAACCAAACCCCAAAGGTCGTATCATGCTTAGAGTTGGAATTTTCTGTATATTTTTATCTCTGCCGAGTTGTCTTTTTTTTGGAGACGGTTCCGATAATAACAAAAACAACCCACCGACGCCGACCAATAATACGAACAACACGACATCAAGTTCAACGACGGGAACGACCATGCCTGGCGAGGAACCCAAATGTGGAGATGGTGCGATCAACCAGGCCAGTGAAGAATGCGATATGGAAGCGTTTTCTACACACACCTGTAAGACTAGGGGATTTGCAAGCGGTGAATTAAAATGCTCCCCTCAGTGTAAAATTGAAACCATAGAATGCAATGCGTGCGGAAATGAGCGAATAGATGACGGCGAAGCGTGTGACACCAATACAACCGCCCGCTGTTCTACTATAGAGAACGGATTTGAATCGGGTCTTCTTAGCTGCTCGGACACGTGTCAGTTCGAAGCCGATCAGTGTTATACCTGCGGAAATGGCACGGTTGAAGGAACGGAAAAATGTGATGGAAACAATCTGGATCAACAAACCTGCTCAAGTCTTAGAGGCTACGCATCAAAAGGCGACATCGAGTGTTCTTCTAGCTGTTTAGACTTTAACATCGGTCGATGCAGGCCAACCTTGGTCGGGCTTGCTTCTCGTCAGAAGTACAATTGCGGCTTGCGCTCCGACAATGGAAAGGTCATGTGTTGGGGAGAACCTTTCGCCGACGCCGACAACGCACCGAATCCACCTGAAGGTGAATTCGTCCAAGTAAGTTTGGGAGAGACACATCGATGTGCCGTAAAAAAAGATAGTTCTATTGAATGCTGGGGTGCCATTGGTGGCGGGAAAATCAACGTTCCTGTGAACAATATCGATTACCGTTCCGTTGCTGCCGGTAAAGAACATACGTGTGCACTGAAAAACGACGGTTCTATTAAATGTTGGGGATCTATCGAAACCTTCGACGTACCAATGGAAAGAGGCTTTAAAAGCCTCGTCTCTCACGACAAGTACTCGTGTGCAATCAATGCAACAAATGAGATTCAATGTTTTGGAAAGGAAACCGAGAACAGATTAGTTGCGCCAATAGAAAAATTCAAACGCATATCAATCGGCGTAAACCATGGATGTGGAATCAGGATGAATGACACATTGAAATGTTGGGGAAATGACAATGAAGGAAAAGCTACACCCCCCGATGGAAAGTTTAAGGCCTTATCCGCCTCTCGTTTCCATACTTGCGCCATTGCGATGGATAACAGGTTGAGTTGTTGGGGAGCGGATCGCTTCATGCTACCACAACCCATCGCAATGGATCATTTCATTGAAATTTCTACGGCAGCTGAGCATACATGCGCTCGGCGGGTAGATAACACACTTGTCTGTTGGAGGGGATCCTTCACTCCAACCTACAATATAACACCACCGGAGATCGACTGATGCAAAATAGTAAAAACACAAACAAAATCGCGGGCCTCACTCTCGTTCTTGTCCTCGCCTTAGCCACCCAAGGTTGTGAATCTGAGGTACCGGTCTCTGGGAATAACGCCTTCAATAATAGTAAAATCACAAACAATAAAACCTCTCCCACCACAGGTCAGTCAACGGGAGATCAAAGCACGAACAACGGAACAACCAACAATCAAGTCACCTCGCAAACGACCCCACACACAACAAGCACACCACTTGACGTATGCGGAAATGCAATCATCGAAGATTCTGAAGCCTGTGAAGGAAAGGATCTCGATGGAAAAAGTTGCGCCTCCGAGGGCTACATAAAAGGGGATTTAAAATGTAACGACAATTGCCAACTCGATTTCGCCTTTTGCTCCAATTGCGGAAATGGAGAAGTCGACGAGGGCGAAGATTGCGATGGTCCAACCCAAACAACCTGCGAGAGCCTTCAGTTCGATCGCGGAAGTGTGTCGTGCTCACAAGACTGTACCTTCGACACCTCGTTGTGTTTGATCTGCGATAACGCCATCCTTGAAAACGGCGAGGTCTGCGATGGAATTCTCTTTGGCCAAGAGACATGTTCAAGCGCACTCGGCCATCAAGCAAAAGGCGAACTCGAATGTTTAGACGCATGCTCGCAAGTCGGATCGCAAGGATGTTATCCTGTTTTCGAATCCGTCAGTGCCCGAGAAAAATATACATGCGGATTAAAATCGGACGGCGAAATATTATGTTGGGGCGAACTCTTGCCTCCCAACGCAGGCGTTCCTGATCCATCTCCTCCGGCCGGGCAATATATCCAAGTCAGCGTCGGCACAGATCATGTTTGTGCGATCAATACGAATAAGGAAATCATCTGCTGGGGAGTGTCGGGAGTTGTTAGCACCCCGCCGCCCTCCGGTTCGGATTTCGTGGAAGTTAAGGCAGGGAAATTCCATTCCTGCGCCAGAAAATCTGATGGTTCAATTTTGTGCTGGGGCCCGATCCCAAGCGATTACGCTGGCACCCCAAGTGCTACGGGATTCAAGCAACTGGACGTTCATGACAGATACAGTTGTGCACTTTCAGCCAATGATACCATTCAATGCTGGGGTTTAAATTTT
>JALSKP010000318.1 GCA_026988815.1 Myxococcales bacterium
AATAAAGAAAAGTCCTCAGAACAAGAAAACGCCATCGACGCCCGATCGACCTTCATTCGTGTCGTCAATAATTATGGTGCCAAAGCGCACGACCTAGAAGAGAAATTGTAAACTAATATATCTTTCCTGCACTATCCTCAAAATGAAGAAGAACCGGTTCTGTTTTCACAAGGTGGGAATCAACACCAATTTGACTGTATCTAGAATCCCCCCAACAAAACACCTGGCCTTTATCGATTGCGCATACATGGGCGTCACCAGCATCCACATCTTCTACACTCTCAAGCGTTTTCACCGGCATGGCTAGCGCACGGCTCTGTCGCGTTCCGTCACCTAAGGTCCCCTGGCTATTTGAACCCCAACACCAAATTTTCCTATCCGCCAGTGCACATCCGAATTGCTCGCCGAGAACAACCTTGGAAATTTTCCCCGAAATTCCTTCAGCTTTAATTTCGGCAACATCCATCGTTGCGTCTCCGCCAACTTCATTTTTCTTTGCTTTTTTATTCCCCAAGCGTCCCCAACATCTAACGTCTTTAGAGGTAATTCCACAGGCAACGGCATCTCTAGAAATGATATTATCGAATTCCGCAGATCCCTTAATTTTAGTAAACCCGTTTAGTTCTTGAGAAACTTTTCGAAATATTCTCCCGGGATTCCCCCCCCACCCTTCCCAACCCATGGCACTTTTCCCGAAGAAAGAAGAGCCCGAGGCGCTGATTTTACTATAGGATTTTTCGATTTTCTTTGCGCGTTTTAAACGGCTCTCCAGAACGCCGGGAATCTGACCTTTATCCGCTTTCCCCCAACAATATATGGCCTCATCTTTACGCGCACATCCCCCACTTTCACTGATCGCAATGCTCTTCGCGCCGACAACGTTCTGTACGATACGCATATTCTTTTGACCACCATCGCTGCCAAAACACACAACCGAGCCCGCTTTTTGTAAAACGCAGGTTTGATTATTATCGGAATCAATCGCGATGGCGTCGCTGATAAGGGGCAAAAGGTGGGGATGGGTGGCTTTTATTTTCTTCCCATCTGTATCGCCAAGTTGACTATCCGTGCTCGCGCCCCAGCACATTACCTGCCCAGAATCGAACAACGCACAAGAATGCTCGCCACCCAAAGCTAGTGAAATCGGCTTGCCAATAGGCCCTCTCTTGGACGCCTTAGGAAGGTTGAGTTTGAGAAGATTAGGCGGCGATTTTTTGTCGCATGCCACCAAAGAAAGGAGCGCAACACTAACAAGGGTAACTTTCATACTAAACATCACTACCATCCATTCTATCCAATCGTCTGGCCAACCAAAGGTCGGCAATAACCAACCACGCCATTGATTCCAAAACCGGAATGGCTCGGGGAATAATACAAGGATCGTGACGACCTTCTTTGGCCGTCTTTCCGACGGTACTTGCAGGTTTAAAAATCACGTCGAAAACGATATCTTCTCCATTCGTAATCCCTCCCTGAATTCCCTTGGCGCTAGGGGAAACACCAGCCTCATTATCGTAACCACTTTTACCATCATGAAAGAGTTTTCCGGGCATCGCTTTCGCTGAATCTGCGTCGCCAAGACTACATCCTACAACACCTCCGACACTCATAAAGGCCGATGAAAAACGCGATTTCGCTTTGTTAAAAACGGGCTCACCCAAACCTGCACCTACGCCACTTATGTGTATGCGAGCAACGCCCCCACGAGAATCTCCTTCTTTTTTGCAGGTTTTAAGAAGACCTATCATCCTTTCACTCGCCTCATCGTCGGGACAGCGAACCAAGGATGCGTCAATTTTTGAGCGATCTGGGAGGGTTGATCTCGAAGAAATCTCTCCTATTTGAATAGTAAACCCAGTTACTTTTACGCCCTTACTTTCCAGCATCTTTCGAGCGATCGTTGCGCCGATAACGCGACCGATGGTTTCGCGACCTGAAGATCGTCCACCCCCGCGATGATCGCGATGACCAAATTTTTCCTGCCAAGTACGGTCGGCGTGCCCGGCTCGAAAAAAGCCCGGCTGGTAGTCCTGGCTACGTGCATCTTCGTTTCGAACAATAACGCAAATCGGCGTTCCGATCGTCTTTCCTTCAAATACTCCGCTCAATAATTCGGGTTGGTCTTTTTCCTTTCTTGAGGTCACGATCACATTTTGTCCGGGTCGACGGCGAGCGAGGTCAATCTCAAAGTCCTCGATAGAAAGGAGAACCCCGGCTGGGCAACCGTCAATAATCGCGCCCAACGCGACACCATGGGATTCGCCAAAAGTCGTTAGGGTTAAAAAATGTCCGAAGCTATTTCCACGCATTATCATTCCTTCAAGTGGCTTTTTTTATAACATTGCATTGGGTTAGGAGACAGGCACGAAAGGATTTATCTAGTGTGATCGTTTTCTGAAGTATTTTTTCTTTGTAGCTAACCCAGTTGTCGCCTCCTTGGAAACACGCGTGGATCGCCTATAAAGTGCCTGCGGGCGTACCCCGCCCGAGGGCAGGCTTGGCGCACCACAGAGGGTCGCACTCTACAATCTAACTTCGAATTCCTCAGAAAACGATCACACTAGGATTTATCGTCCGAAGCCGTCTTCGTATTCTCTGTCATACTTTTCGAAGCGACGTAATTTGGCCACATTCACCCTTTCAATTTGCGTTAGTTTTGCTTCAACATTATCAAACAAGGGGAGATACCATCGGTTGCGATTGCTTTCAAAAAAGGTCCTCATCGATTCCTTTTTGAAAGCATAGCCGTGACGGGCAAAAATGACATTTCGAATGATGCGCAAATTCGGCCCGGTTAGGTTTTTAAGAACATCGTCGTCTAAAACCTGCAGTGATCCGTTCAAGCGAATCGCATCTCGGGAAACCAAAGCCGGTCCTTGAGGAGTTGTAAAAAACCAGTTTTTTCGAGGTGTCAAACGCGCTTTTTTATTGTAAGCAAATTTAGTTTTTTTCAGATAAATAGAGTTGAGTTTACCACTCTTTGATTTGAGTACTTCGGAAAGTCGGAGCCCCTTTTCATCTAGTATAAAGCGAAGGGGAGCAGACTCTTTTTCGTTCGTCGTCCACGATTGTGCAAGAATTTGCGCTGTGATTTTTTTTGACGCTTCGTCCCATCGATAACTTGAATCCAAAGGCGTTTTTATACCGTGCAGCATCGAATATCCTTTGATTTTTTTATCCGAGATCGTCTCGATCGAAAAAAGAATTCGCCGAGTCTCAGAGTTTTCCTTCGGAATTTGAGCGCTATAGATTCCTTCCCACTTCGTTAGATCAGGTTTAGAATCCGTGTTTCGTTTTCCAAGGATTTTTTTCTGGATCAGATCTTGGGTTAGTAAAGGTTTTACACTTTCAGATTTGGCTGGACTTTGGGTGGCGTTTTCTGGCGTACAGGACGGGAAACACAAAATCGAAATACTTACTAAAATGAGGTTCTTCATAAATTTCTCGTGGAACAAATTGAATAACAAAAACTATTCGAACTGGGCATCAATCCATTCTTTGGCATTTCGATTGCGGCGTTGTGCAGCGATCGCCGCGTTTTTTATGGCCTCATCGCTATCGCTCGCAAGTTGGGCAATGATATCGTCGGCAATAGGTGAGTGGGTCTCGGCGAGGAGTGGAATCACGTAGAGGCTCACTTCTTCTGCGTTTCCGAAGGCCATCGGTCGAAGGAGATCGGCCAAGGGTAGGACGCCCGGTGCGGCACCTAAATAAAGTAAACGAAGAATTTTTGAGGTTAAATTTTCTGGCACCACACTAAGTAGTCTCGCGATGATTAAGGTCTGGTCTTGAGACCAACGTTGAGAGAATTTGTGACCATCATCGGGTGCCGTTTTTTCTAAAAGTTCAAGACTTGCAATAACGATTTGTGGAAAACCATTGGCGCCAGCCAAGGCTCGGAAAACAGCGCCCTCAGCATCTGTGGAACCAAGACTATTCTCTTTGGTTGCATGACGAAGTACACGAATCAAATAGGCGAGCGTTAATTTATTTTGGTTATTGGGATCCTCCTTTTTAGAGAGAACCTGATCGATAGCAACGATGGTATGAGGAATAATCCAACGCGAATATTCGGGCAAAGTTTCTGAAATCCCTTTGGCAATATGCTTGGTGGTTTCCGGTGAATCAATACTGCCAAACTGTCGAATCGCGTGACCGACAAGATTTTCGTTGCCGGTTGTGGAGGCTGCGAGAATAGCGGCGACTCTTACAAAGATATCTGGGTTTACCATATAGGAGCGAATAAGATCACATTCCTGAGCGCTGCCATCACCCTGTAAATGCGAGGAAAGTAAGCGCAGCGCAATAGCCATCGTCGCACTATTATCCTGGTCGTTCTTGGTCGCAATAAGAAGCTCAAACGCGACTTTTCTAATACGTGAATCGTCGAGTTCTTGCATCACGTGCAACCCAACAATAGCGCCTCGTCCTTTTGACTTCACCAAAGTGTTGGCCAATTCAAACGCGTTATCGCGACGCTTCAGTTCGGCGATGAAGAAATCTCGCTGACCGCCTTGAGCGTTTCGAATTTCTTGAAGAATACGTTCGTCATCAAATTTACTATCTTGATCGGCATCAAGGTCTCGCACTTTTGTTAGCGCCACGCTCGCGAGTTCGGAAAGAAAAGCTTCCTCTTTTAGTTGTTCTTCCAAAATCCCGACGACGCGCTTATCCCCAAATTTACCCAGAATCGCAATCGCACCGGCTTTTATAAATCGGTCCTCGTCTTTCATTAAGCCCAGACCAAACCGGAGAATTTTCGCGCGCCCTTCTTCTGGACCAATGGTCGCAATGGTTTTAATCGCAACCACACAGGCATCCGTGGCTTCACCGTTTTTTCGCTTATCGAATACAAAACGCATGAGCTCCAAACAAATGCTCGGATCTGCAATTGCTTGGAGCACCTTCATGATCCGCGTCTGTACTTTTGGTTCACAAAAAGACAGATTGGCGTAGATCGTCATCGTCGCCTCTTCACCCATTGCGATGAGTTCTGCGGCGCTCGCTTTGCGAAGATCTCCATCGGGATTTTGAAGTCCCTCGATTAGCATTGAAATTTGTTTTCTATTCATCATTAAAACTTAACTTTTGATTAGAAAAGCATCAACCGCATTCTTGATCTTTTCGGCGTCTTGATGAACGCTGGGATTTGAAATATTATCTCCTTCGTTACAAAAGAAGGATGCCCATGAAAGCCATTAGCCTCGTTACCCTTTTCTTTGCCTTGTGCGCGTGTGGAGGCAATTCGGTCCGACCAGAGCCTGACCTGGTTACCAAACAAAGTGTTAAAGAGGCCGAAAAAAAGATCCAGCCGCCCACCCTTGTTGTCACCAAGGGCGAGAACTACGAAGTCACCTATCCCTACAACTGGGAAATCCTTCGGGACTATTATGGCACCGATTCGATGGCGATTTCATTGCCAGAAAACGACGCGGATAATTTCAGAGAAAACGTCAATCTCGTCTTCGAAAAGGCGGCGGTCAAAGATCATAAAGCCTATTACAATGCCAACCTTCCCTCGATGAAAACACAGCTGAAAAACTTTAGCCTTGTATCGGTCGTTAGCGGCGTTTCGGAAACGGGTTTACCTTTCACCGATCTTATCTATACGCACGAGGGCGCGGGAGTATCCGCAAAAAATCGAGCCGTCTTTTTCCACCAAAATGGTGTTGGGTTTGTCATCACCTCGACCTCTCGCCCGGAAACCTTTGACAATTATTACGACACATTCGACCGCGTCGTTCAAAGCTTTACGATTCTTAATCCTTAGTCGGATTCGCCAAAAATAATCCTTGTTCGGACGCCAACTCAACGAAACAATGCCTCGATTTGTGTTAATAAATTTTCATTTCGTCGTTTGTCGGGGCGATATGAACGTGATAAGCGTCGTCTTTTCAAATGGAGTTTTCTATGTGTTGGAGTGGTGAAGCAAGCGCGGCCATCGCGGTTTTTGGACTATCGAGCGCCTATTATCTAAAGAAAAAAGGGCAACCTAAAGAAATCTATATTCCGACTGCGTATTTCGTTTTGATGGAAGGTTTGCAGGCTGTCACTTATCTTGTTGTCGGAGAATGCGGTACGAGCGCAAATCTTTGGCTCACCAGGCTGGCAATCACGCACATCGCTTTTCAGCCTATCTTCATTAATATGCTGGGTATGGAATTCATTGATAAGAATGTAAAGAAAAGAATTCTCCCTTACGTTTATGGCATCTGTTTTATTGTCGCCCTCGCCTGTTTGGCGCGGATGATCCCTGCCTATGAACTTCTTGGAAGGTGCACCCTGGGAACGGCAATGTGTAGTCACACAGAAACCTGCGCTTATAACGGAGAGTGGCATATCGGCTGGCATGTACTTCTCAACGGCTTCAATGGAGATTGGATGTGGTACGTTTACGCGGCATTCCTTCTGCCGGTTCTTTATGGCTCTTGGAAATGGTCCGCCTACCATTATCTCGTGGGGCCGCTGGCCGCAAGTTTCACAACCTCCGATGTCAGCGAAGAACCTGCGGTGTGGTGTTTATTCAGCACAATGATTATCGGAATCATGGTGAACAGTCCTTTACGAAATTTGATCTATGTGAAGGCTTGGCCCTCCTGGCAATTCCTTCGTAAAAAGGGAGAAGAAATAGAATTACCCGACCATTTTCCAGGTAATGATAAACCCAAGGTGTCTTAAGTATTGAATTCCTGAGATTGGGACCAAGTTTGGGCCCTTCCCAACGGGTTGGAGAAGCTCAAAAAAAAATGCTATGACTCTTTTTATCTGGAACGAAGGTGGAAAAAATGACGGCTCGACCGATCGAAAATAGAGTGAAAATCTTTATCCCAAGGAATGGATATGGCAGATAGCGGAAAGACCAAGAAGTGGAAGGGATGTCTTCCTAGCTTCGGCATCGCGATTGTCATTATAGCATTCTTTTGCATTGCATTCATCGTCTTCCTGCTTGGCGGTTGGATATACTTCACGAAAAAACAGGACGAAGCGAACCGCATTCAGCATAGGATTAATGAGACGGAGGACGCGAAAGAAAAGGTAGGGAAATTCGAAACTGCAGTTCTGAAATATTATAAAAAAGAATGCCGGTTTCCCAAATCCGCAGTTTCGGTGCACGAGAAGGTCAAGCCTGATTTTTCTGGTGGAGGCTTCGGTGAACTCGAGCTAGATGATATTCATTTGTTTTTGGTCTATTTTCAATATCGACTTGTTAACGAGGATAAACGTCTGACAATCATCGCTGAGAATGATTATTTCCCCGAGATCTCGAAGAACACCACACATACTTTGGTTTTAAACGCCGGACCAGATTGTACGGTGATTTCGGAACCAATCGTCACCATTTTAGAGAAAGAATCCAACTAATTCGTCCTAGCCTTTACTGAAGGTCGCGCACACAACGGATGCCAAAGTTTCCGAAATTGTCGATTTTCTTTCCCGGATCTGCCGTCTTTTCAGTTTGCACAAACCCATCACTCGTAATCATCGCTTGGCAATTAGGATTGATGTAGTTCAAGGTCACCTTATCGGCCACCGCCGCGATGATCATCACCGATACTTCGTCTTGGGTGGGAATGCGCCAATCCATATGTCCGCCATAATCGAGGTCCTCACAAAATTTGGTCGCGCCGACAACCGTTCCATCCATAATATCGGTGTTTTGCTGAAGGTTGGTTTTGGTGTGGCATCCGTTAATGCCATTCACCCAACTCAGATTGGTCATCTTTTGAAGGAGCATTTGATCGTTCTCACTGCCACCACATTTATCGGCAAACATCGCCGTGTCATGACTTAAGCCACATGCGATCACGCCATTATTAGTGGCAACGCCGTTATTTGAGCCACTTGTATCAGGGGTCCTTTGCTGACCATTATTCGATGTGCCGTTATTGGAACCACCAATATTTTGCATGCCGTTGTTACCACCGCCGTTATCACTCGCCATACCATTATTGGAATCCGATTCTCCGCATGCAGCCAGACTTACCAATAAAATAACTAAAATCGCACCTTTAAAAAATCTCATCTCTACTCCTTCGGATTATGCCAAGTTACCACTTGGCGCTTTCTGTATTACAGATGTAGAGCGACGAGGACGAAATAGGATTCACCTATTTCCCTCTTCCGTTTTTGAAAAAATGAAATTTCGAGCTTCGCATCGGTGCGTGGAACGCCCGACGATACGATATTTAGAGTGCTTTGATGACCGTATCAAGCTGACCATTTTCGTACATCTGAGTAAGAATATCAGATCCGCCTAAGAATTCGCCGCCCACATAGACTTGCGGAATCGTTGGCCAATTCGAAAATTCTTTGATCGCTTGACGTTTTTCCGGATCCACCAAAATATCAACGTGATGGAAAGGCACACTAAAGGAACCGAGAATTTGTGAGGCTCGAGCAGAGAATCCGCAACGCGGTTCGCTTGGCGTACCCTTCATGTAGAGAACGATTTTATTATTGGCGACCTCGGCCGCGATTTCGCTCATGACGTCTCCGCCTTCCACGCGTGATTTTGGCTCTTCATTTTCTTGAGGTTGAACAATATTGAGAGAGATTTTCTTTTTTTCTGTCATAGTATTTACTTCGATTTTTCCCATTCTGTGGGAGTTAGGGTTTTTAGCTGTAAGGCATGAATTTCACCACTGGCGAGTTGATCAGCAAGCGCGGCATTTACCTTTCGGTGCTGGGCCAGCGGTAGGCTTCCGTCGAAATCAGCTGAGACAATCAAAACGCTATAGTGATCTCGCGTACCTGTTAAATCCACAATATCAAGATGAGAAACGTTAATTTGGTCTCTCAATAAAGCATCAATCTTTTCGGGTTCAAACATTTCGCCTCCTTCGGCTGAGTCATATCTAACGATCTCGGAGAATAGAATCAATCCTTAATCGGCTTTATTGCAAAAGGGCAGACCATCAGACCGACCAAAAGAACCCAAAATTAAAACAGAGAAGTGTTTATTCCTAGAATATATTTCAGAGTCCCTGATAAGGCCTCTATCGCCAAAATCGCTGAGGCCCTTGCTTTCCATCTTGGGCTCTTTCTGTTATGGTCCGCGCCTAATGAATGACGATTCAACGCCATTCAGCCCTTCCCTCTCTCGGAGATAAATATGACGAAAGCAAACCTTTCACTAAATGGAACTGACTACGAATTTAATGTTATTGTTGGATCTGAAGGCGAAGTCGGCGTTGACTTTTCAACGCTTCGAAAGACGGCCAATGCGATCGCCTACGATCCCGCTTTTGGAAATACAGGCTCATGTAGCAGCGAAATCACTTTTATTAATGGAGAAAAGGGGATTCTTCGATACCGTGGTTATGCAATCGAGGACCTCGCCGAAAACGCAACCTTCGAAGAAGTGATGTATCTTCTTGTAAAAGGTGAGCTTCCTACTGCAGACGAGCTTAAAAGCTTTAAAGGTCAGCTTGCCGAGCATGCACAAATTCCTGACGCCTTGATTAAGCAATACCAAGCCCTTCCAGACGGTCTTCATCCGATGGCGGCCCTTTCTTCGATCATGGTTTCGTTGTCCGGGTATTACCCAACAACTGGAAACGATGACGAGGATATCGTTCGTTTACTCGCAAAGATGAAAGCCTTTGTCGCACTCGGATACCGAGAGTCCAAAGGTGAGGCTTTTGTTCAGTCTAAAAACGGCGCCAATTACATCGCCGATTTCGTTGAAATGATGTTTGGAAAAACAACGCCCGCGCTCGAGCAAGCCTTTGATCAACTTCTCATTTTACACGCAGATCACGAACAAAATTGCAGCGCCTCGACGGTACGCATGGTTGGCTCTAGTCAGGCCAATCTCTACGCATCGATCGCCGCTGGTGTGAACGCTCTTTGGGGACCTCTGCACGGCGGTGCAAACCAGAAAGTGATCGAAATGTTAGAAATGATCCAAAATGACGATGGAGACGCGTCCAAGTATCTCGATAAAGCCAAAGACAAGTCCGATGCATTCCGTCTAATGGGATTTGGTCACCGTGTGTACAAGAATTTCGATCCACGCGCGAAAATCATTAAGGTTGCCGCCGATGAAGTTCTCGACGATCTCGGAATCGACGACGATGAGACCTTAGATATTGCCAAAGCCCTCGAAAAAGCAGCCTTGGAAGATCCCTATTTCAAAGATCGTAAGCTTTATCCAAACGTGGATTTCTACTCTGGTATCATTTACCGCGCCCTGGGTATCCCAACAGGTATGTTCACCGTCATGTTTGCTCTTGGCCGACTTCCGGGCTGGATCGCGCAGTGGAAAGAATGGCGAGAGGAGCCTAAATCTCGTATCCATCGTCCTCGCCAAATTTATACCGGCGCGACCGAGCGTAAAGTTCCACCCATCACAGAAAGATAAATTCAACTATCCTAAGGCCGCTTTCAAACGCCGGATGTGAAGGGAAATATCAACCAGCCCTTCCGTCCATCCGATTTCCTCTGCAATTATTTTCGCATCTTTGAGGGACTTTTTGCTCATCTGTAAATCGTTGCGTTCAAGCGCGCTCACCCCAAGATTCGTCAAAATTTTCGCTTGGTTAATAAGGTCACCAGACGACTTTGCAAAAATCAACGCACGTCCGAAATACTCGGTTGCCGTCGATACGTCACGAATCGTAAGACAAAGCGCACCAAGGTTTGAAAGAACGCGAACAATGCCGCGAACATCGCCGATCTCTTTCGCGCGACCCAATGCGATATTGAGATACTTCTGGGCATCGTTGATTTTCGTTTGACGAATAAAGAGGGTGCCCAATTGATTGTATGCCGTCCAAACCAATTTGCGTTGTTCTGGATCGTTGAGATCCAGATTCGGAATTCGCTCGACCATCTTGGCGACCTCGATCAACAAAGTACCGGCATGGTTCAATTGATTCTGCTCTTGAAAGAGACTCGACATGGCGAGCATCGCCTGGATTTCTGAAAGAATATCATTTTTACTGACGCTGATATCACGAGATTTTTCGAGCGCGCTCAACGCGTCAACAATGGAAATCCCCCGTCCACCGAGCCGTCCTTTTTCGAGCAAAAAAGTACCCCAAAAAGGCGCCGGTAGTTGTTCTAAGAAATCAATTTCGTGGATCAAACTCAAGGCGAGTTCGACTCGCCCACCCTCACGTGAGGTGGCGATCAGACGCGTGAAAATATTTGATGTCGTTTCATTTTCAAAGGTAAATCCATGCTCGCGAAGCAGATCCAAGGCCGTGTTCAATTCCTGAATGGCAGCTGGAAAATCATAGGTATTAAGCATCGCCTCGGCCGCTCGGCCCAAATAAATGGCGGCATGCTCATAGGATTGCGCGGCTTTATAATGAAAGGCCAAGGACATCGACCAATCGATGGCGTCAGCAGATGCGAGTTCCGGTGCGGCTTCTAAAAGGTCGATGACCGAAGAATGGAAATCTTTCTTTGTCTGATTCGGTAATCGTGCGTAGACAACATCGCGTAAGGTGCGCGGATGGAAGGCGACATGAACATCTCCGAAAACATCGTATGAGGCCTCAAGTAATCCCATTTCGATCAATTCTGGCAATCCTAGCTTGGGTCCTAAATGTGCAGGTGCCACTTGATAAAGAAGGCCTTCGCGGAAAGATTCGCCAAGGACGGAAGCTATCGCGAGTAGATCTCTTAAATTAGACGGAAGGCTATCCACACGTTGAGCAAGCAACTCTCGAAGAGAAAGTGGAACAAGATTTCGCAGATGTTCTTCGCTTAGCATTTGCGTATGTGCGTTCGTTCTCAACTGGTGAATCATTTCAGTAAGGTAAACTGGGTTACCACCTGATTTATCAAAAATGCGTTCAACCACCTCCGAGGAAGGCGAGGTACCCAAGGCTTCACGAATAAAACGACGGGTCTGTTCAAAGTCAAAACCGCCGATACTGAGTATCTCAAAGTTCCCAGGAAGATGATGGTCATTGTTCAACGCAGCATCAAAGGTCTTGGCAACGAGGACCAAAACGGGCTGATTAGAAATCGCCTCAAGTAGCGCATCAAGAACATGAAGGGTCGATTCATCGGCGTCGCAAAGATCATCTACACACAGAACGACGGGCCCTTGACGCATTGCAAAACGAATCATGCGATGTAGCAAAGAAGAGGTGAAGAAGACAAAAGATTCGTTATCGCTCCACGGCAATTCGTGGGCACGTTGTTTATCCCATTTCCCGGAAAGGTAGAGTGGACCAAGGGATGCAATTCCTTTGGTTACGCCCATCGACGCGGCCGCTTTTTCGATAAGCGCCGTTGGATTGGAATAGGTTTTCGCAATTTCGCGGATCCAAATACGAATAAGCGATAAGGACTTATGGGCCTCTATTTGCACTGAGGGCGCATAAAAAATATTAGCGCCGCCTTTCTTTAACTCACTTAAAGCCTGGTTCAAAAATGTCGTTTTTCCCACACCAAAAGCGCCAAGAATCGCGACCCCTCCGCCTCTTTTCTTTTTTACGCTCGTAAAACGTCGCGTGATTTCATTGATGTAGGTGACACGAGGAATATTAAGATTGAGCTTCTCTTTTTTGTAGTCAGGTTTACTATTTACTTGGATCGACTCGAGCAAGAAGACCGCGTCGCCGCCACTTTGTTTTTGTTTTCCAAAAACGCCGCGTTCTTGTGTGACCTCTTTTAATGCTTCATCAACATAGATATCGGCGTTCTTAGAACCTCTGGCAATTTCTACGGCGAAATCTATAGGAGAGCCGAAGGCATTGCCGCCCCTCTTGTCTGAGATATAAATTTCTCCATAGGTTAGACCCAGTCCTAGATGTTGAAAACCAGATCCGGTCGAACGAAATCTTTTTTGGATCTCTTTGGCGCATTCGAGCGCACGTTGGGAATCGCCGACCTTGGCTTCTTTGGAGCCAAAAAGAACGGTGTAGGTTCCGCCGAGGAAACTGTCAACGACACCTCCAAAATGCTGAACTTGTTCGCGAATGAGCGAAACTTCTGCTTTTGATCGCCGGGCGATCTCTTCTGGATCAATGCCTTTCTGACGTTGGGCGCGTTGTTGGATTGCAAGAATGGCCACTTTGCGTCGCTCACCGGTGAGTGAGGATTCAAGTTCTTCGATGCTAAAGGTCTGATCTAGGATCGAGGTGCCAGCCGAAATACCAGTGGCAAGGCGTTGAGAATCACCAAGATTGAAACGACGCACGCCCGTCATCGAGGTTCCCGTCTTTTGACGAAGGCTTGGTCCCTTGATTAAGCTTCCGTGAATCCCTCCAGAACCTGGCGTCTTAGAAGACGAAGATGCAGAGGATTCTTCGAGAGAGAAGGAGCTTTTAAGATACATTCCAGCGCTGGTATCAGAAGAGGCGCCTTTTCCCGATTCCATTTGTTTCAGCGCGCTCTTGAACGCCTCGCGCATCGCGGCGGCATCTTTATATCGAAGATCAATATTTCGTTGCAGCGCCTTGAATGCAATTTCTTCGAGGACAGAGGGAATCTTTGCGTTGTATTTCGGATTCACGATCTCAGACGGTCGCTTGATCTTCATCTGCATAACCCGACCGATAATGCTCACCGCATCTTTGTCGTGAAAAATGCGGCGACGGGTAAGCATCTCGAAAAGGATAACCCCTAAGGACCAAACGTCGGCTCGACCATCAAGATCTTTTCGCATGATTTGTTCGGGCGACATATAATCGAAGGTACCAACGATATTTCCCGCTTGCGTATAGGGGCCCACTTCAACGGAAGGACCTTTGACTTTTGCGATACCAAAGTCGAGAATTTTCGCAAAATCGGATTCTCCAGCAACTTCTTCCAACATGATATTACCGGGTTTCAAATCGCAGTGGATCACACCCGAGCCGTGTGCTTGTTCGAGCGCACTTAGAATCTGAATACAAATTCTACAAATACGTTTAGGATCAAGCGGAAACTCGTGGCGGATAACTCTTTTTAAAGTGCTCCCCGGGAGATGCTCCATGACGAGGAAGAGGGTTCCATCGGGTTCCTCGCCGAAATCAACAATGCTCACAATATTGGGGTGGCGCAAAAGATTAATCGCCTTGATCTCGCGCATGAAATAATGGCGCCCATCGGCATCGGACTCCGATGGCTTCAGCATCTTCACAGCGACTTGACGATCGAGGGGGGCTTGAATAGCTGCATAAACATAGCCCATTCCGCCTTCTCCAATCTTCCCTTTTAAAGTGTAGGTCCCCTTCAGCATCCGACCGACGAGCGGATCGTGTTTGCTCGTATCGGAGCTTCTACTAGAACGCGAGGGCGTTAAAGAATAGTTTGAATCCCCAAAACTATCTGTCTGATTTCCACTATTGGTCGAGCTGGTTGGAAGGGCTCGATCGTTGGATGTCACCGGTTTTATATTTGTAATTTCCGGAAGATCATCTTTTTCGCTCATGAATTAAACCTGCTCACCCATTCACAGTCCCATCAATTCAGCGATAATCGTTTCTCGCTTCGTACGCTCTTCTTCGATAAGATCGTCGATGGTTTGTTGCAAGGACCTCTCGTTCTTTCGCATCCATTGGGTCGCATCTTGAAAAGCTTTCGCCGATTGCACCAATTGCAATTTCCAAACACCTTTTTCAGTTTTTTCAAAATGGTATTCTTCTTTTGCTTTCGTTGTTAGTTTAGCGGCTTTGCCGTCCTCGGATACTTGAATTTCGTCGACAATGGCACCCACCTCATAAGGGGATTGATTCCAACGACTCGACTTCGATAATTCCATGGAGGAAGGCTTAAAAATTTTAAGAAACAAACCATGTCCGTCCTTTACTTCGTCTGTCAGAATCGAGCCTGCCTGACGTCGTGCAAGCTTATGATCTGTGATGGGAAGATATTTTGCGATGGTTTCATCCATACGTTCCAGACGGGCGAATTCATCGTCAAAATAGGCGATCGATTCGGGAGCCAGCAATACATAGATCTTTTCGGAGTCGCCTTCAAAAAGAGCATTTCGATACAGATTATACGTCCCCTCAGGATCGCTCGTTTCCAGTTTCTCACCACAACCCAAAAAAATAGATGAAAGTAAGATGGACATGATAAATGTAGACAAACGCATCAGCAAAAAACCTTTTTTGATGGAACGCGAAGATTAGACAAAGTTGCCCGATCTGTAAATGGAAAGGCGCCTTAAGGTGTGATCATTTATAGACTTTATCGTTAAAAATAATCTCTTAACGAAGCTTCAAAAACCGGCTCTTTGACACAACCATGCGTCCCACCGCGCCGTAGAAAATAGCGCTTAATACGCCTGCGTGGAGTAAAAACATGGTCACCGGGTAGATCCAATTTTCAAAACTCCCCTGAGTCTGTGAAAGATTAATCACCAAGGCCAGGGTCCAAATGGTCCATACTAGATAATTTTCCTCTCCTAAAATAGCGCCTTTTAGGGTCGGCCAGACCGCCAAAAGGAGGGGGACTTGCAATAGAAAGGTTGAAAAACGTGGATCAAAGAACGCGCTTGTTAGCCCGCCAAAAGTCATCAATAAGAGAAGCTTATCGTAGGCCGTGAGCTCGCACTTTCCCTTTTTACTCCGCCAAAGCGCGCCTAAGAAAAGTAGAATGCACGTCGTATCCAGGAAGGGAATGAGTAATCCCTCACTCCCTGACATGACGAGAAAGCAAATCAAGGCATTCGATGCAGAGATGCAGGCCCAGACGATCCACGATCCAAAATTCGGCGAGCTGGAACCGCCAAAGGTTTGCAGCGCGTAGATCAGAAATCCCAGTGAAAATAAGATCGCCGAAAAAATAGCCATATATATTTCTAGCACTTTGGGTCATAAATACAAATCCCTTAGGTTCCAGATTTGTGTGATCATTTTCTGAGGAATGGAGAGTGAATTGTAATGCCTGCCGGGATAAAGGTGCGACCCTACAAAAAAGAAAATACCTCAGAAACCGATCACACTAGTTCCAGATAGGGTGACATTTTCGAGCGGATTTGAAAGTCAGGAGTACAGGAACGAGCGAGAATAACGACGTAAATATATTTGGAAAAAGGGCGACCAAAGTAAGCGAAAAACTTGCCACCAAAAGCGCGACTAACATGACTCTTTTTTCCGAATCGATCCGAAACCCACTAAAAAAAGGAGTCATCGGAAGCAGGCCGGCGACGTATACAGGCTACACAAGCATTTATTTCCCAAATTATTTACCAACGCGCCTCGCGTTAACTCTATTGGCCAGATAAAAGCGTTCACGAAGTTCGCTAAGACCTTCAGCCCGAGAAATTAAGGGCGTATAAGCAAGCTCTTGTTTTGCCTTAGAAATATCAAGTTTTATTTCCACACCGAGCGTAGCGTATTCTTGCCAACTCATCGGACCATGAACACGATTTTTAGTCCATTTCGATACACGCTCACCTCTTTCACGTCGATAGATACAAGCCACCTCGGAATACTTTTTGTGGGAATGGGTACATCTTGGGTATCCAACATCGCTGTTATGAAATCTCTAAAAGGTATCTCCTCATCATCGCCAATAAAGTAAATTGACTTACTTTTTCCTTTATCTAAGGCCAAAAAAAAAGGGCATGAACTAGATTGTCAATACCGGCGCAATGAGAGAAGCGATAACATTGCGTTCGATGTAGCCGCTTCCACCGGTGATAAAATATTTTCGCTTCATTCTAGTCTCGGCTCCACGGTCGATTCACGGGTGCATATTGTCATCGGTGGTCGAAATAATATCACTAAAAAAACCTTTTTGTCCTAAGGTATTTATGATGCGGGCATAAAAATAATGTCCGTCGTAATGGGTCGGACAATCCTTCAACCTTTCTCGCTGAATAGGATCGGCGGAGGGAGTTGCCAAGAAAAAATCATCGCTTTGAACAGGGTCCCCGACTTCGACAAAGCCGTCTAGAAAAACATCAAAATCGGAACCTCTGGCGTTACAATGAAAATCAGAATAGTAAATTTGCATACGATCCTTGTCGCCGGTGGGATTCCATTTTACGCGAAAACCGCCTTCTTCTTCAACAACTCTAAAACCTCTTATTTTGTCTGGTATCGTAAACCCAAGAGGACTAAAGCCACTCTCCAGGCCAAGACTATTCATCGCTGTAATACGATACTCACGCGCGATCCCATCAGAAATATCATTTACATCTCTAAACTCTTTGAGAGGAACGGGCGCTGAATTAAGTTTCTTCCAAGACGCGTTTATTTTTCGCCTGTAAATATTAAATTGGAGGTCTTTTTGCGGATGTGTCCAGCGTACAATTACTTCGTTTTGATTCGCGACTGCCACCTTCGGAGCATCGGGAATGATCGGAAAATTATAGACAGGAAAGCTCCATTCTCCATTCGGGGAATCGCGAAAGCGGAAGGCTCGCCGTTCATTCATGGGACCTTCATCCCAGGTCCCCTCCTTTGGCAAATGCACGTTGATCGTGTCATCGAATTTTAAATAGGCTCCCTCGACCCTTGCGCTTTGAACCTCGTAGGATCCCGCTTTTAAGTAGAACTTCCCTTTGGCAAAGCTAACTTGAGGTTGGGGCGACTTTTGGAGTCCCTTTGGAGCGATGCGAATCGCATGTAATTTTCGACTAATAGGAGGTCGATTGTATGCAAAAGCATCGTCACCGCCACCCCAAAGAAGGAGCAAATCCTCGTTGCTAGCGTAGAGGAGGTAGCCCAGAAAAGGGGGCGGATTTTGGGTCACAATTTCCTCCCATTTTCCCTTATCGGCATCCAAAGACCAGAGTTGTGTAGGCTTCCAGGTCTTTTCATCTACCGCTACTGGACCTTCGGTTGGAAGCGCGTTATCAAGCATGAGAAGACGACCAGAGGGTGGATGGTAGACCATGGGTTGAGATAGAAACCCTTTTCCGGCTGCACCACCGGTGGGTCCAGCGGGTCCAATGGACGTCCACTTTTCATTTTTGAGATCATAGATCCAGGTATCAGAAAAGCGTTTTTCGCGCGCGTATCCATCGGTGCCACCAAATATCACAAGTTTGCGGACCGCTGAGTCAAAGCCGATGCCGTACCAGCGTCGTTTTTCTAATTCACGGGGAGCATCGAAACGGTCAGTACGATTCAAATAGGGATGATAGGCATAGATATATTTTCCAACCAGACGGAAAACGACATCACTGGTAGAATCGTAGACCGGAGCGTGGTGAAATGCTTTTGGCCAATGTGGACCATTACTCACCCGCATGTACTGAAAATCGTCGACCTTTGGATCGTAGGTAAAAGGTCCCGCAATTTCGTTATGTCTGACCGTTTTTCCTCCGTCTCGAATGCGTCCGATAGGCATGGTTCCGTGATCAACGGTGCCTTGCATGTAGATAATT
>JALSKP010000319.1 GCA_026988815.1 Myxococcales bacterium
CTTTGATGGCAAGCTTCTTATTTTTGACCTCCGTATTTTCGTCTCCAGCTTTGCCTTCCTCTCCTTCGTGTTTACTCGCAGTTTCCTCGCCATCGCCCTGGTTTTCGTCGCTGGGCGCTTCGATTTCTTCAATGGGATCGAGTAAGATTTGGACAAAACGATCTTCGGCTTCAAACATATCAAGGTTCATCGCGCGCGCAGATTCTGGGATCATAAGTGCGAGAAAAAGGAGAAGTAGATGTCCGAATCCGCTAAGTCCGATGTAGGGCATCGCGCTTGTATCGATGGCGTTTCGATTCCCGACTGGAATCGGAATATCGGTGAGATGGATAAGGAAAGTCATTTCGTCGATATCCATGCGTATACTGGTTTGACTGTCGAGGGGAATGCTCGTTTGGCCTTTGGCTAAGGCTTCTTCTAGAGTGATGGTGGCATCCGCGCGGTGGATGAGACCCGACATTCTAGTATCGAAGTTTACCGAATATCCGAAAGCATCGTAGCTGACCAACTTGAAATTAAATCCCTCCAAGACAACGTCAGCGGTGTGGTCAGAACCAATTGTAATGCCTTTTTGCGTGTAGGTGTTAAGCGAAATAAGGTGATCACCCCAAAGTATCGCAACTTCAAGGGTTTCTCCGCCGACCTCATCAAAGAAGGCGTGTTGGTATAATTCTTTATCACTTTGCTCTTCCTCCCAAAGGGGGTCACTCAGCGTGCGTGGGTCGAGAATATAGTCGCTTTGGTTTTGCATAGAAGTGCCTGTGTTTTGGTAATATCTTTAATTTGCTTTCCATTTTTTTTTCGTCTCGTTGGGTTGGACATTGCGTGCGCTTAGATGTTCCAAAAAGAGGAAAATAAGATGTGCTTTTTGCGTGGATTCAAAGCAGATTGAAGGGTAGCCTAGCGTTGAATCGTTTACGGAGACGGAATGGAGTCGGCAGACATTCAATTTGGGCAGATGGCAATCGCACGCGGTGCCGTGTCGGTGAGTCAACTGATACGATCTGTGGGAGATGCCTCGCTTCAAAAAAAGGAGTTACGTGACGTTCTTATTAAGCAAGGCTTGATCACAAATAGTGATGCTGAGGATATACTCAACTTGATTGGCGAAGGTGTTGATGCTTTAAAACGTGAACTTGAACTTGGAAAGACAATCGTCTTAGAGGCCATCGGTGATTCCATATTAGGTTTTCAAGACGCGGAAACGGAACGTTTTCTTCGGGACCTGGAATTGGAATCTCATCATGGTCGTTATGAGATCTTGAGGCCCTTAGGTAAAGGTGGGATGGGGGAGGTCTTTGAGGTTCTCGATCACGCACTATGTAGAAATGTTGCCTTAAAGCGACTGCGCGAAGATTGCGAATCTGAAAAACATCGTCGTCGTTTGCTTTTGGAGGCGCAAGTAACGGGTCTTCTTGAGCACCCAAGTATTGTGCCCATTTACGATATTCGAAATGATGAAAGTGGTAATCCTTTTTACATTATGCGCGTCGTTCAAGAGAAGAGTTTAGAGGGCGTTTTAAAAGAAGTAGGACGAGGCGAATCGCAGCTATCTTTGGTTCAACTAGTGTCAGTTTTGAGGCAGGTTTCTTTGGCGGTTCACTACGCGCACGATAAGGGAGTTATTCACAGAGATCTAAAACCAGAAAATATTCTCCTAGGTAAATATGGTGAGGTCTATGTCATCGATTGGGGAATTGCCAAAATTCTTCACGAAAAAATGGGGCTGGAAACAACGGAGTCTCCAAGCGAAGGGCTTATTGGTACACCACGCTATATGTCACCGGAACAAGCTCGAGGCGAATCGGGGTTGTCCGACGCACGTTCGGATGTTTATGCCTTGGGCGCGATCTTATATGAAATTCTCACCTTGTGTCCCGTGTTTGAATCCGAGCAAATCTTGGCGCTTCTATTTAAGGTGGTCTACGACTCGCCGACTCCTCCGTGCGAACGCGCTGCGGATAGAAAAATTCCAAAAATTCTCGAAACGATTACACTTAAAGCCTTAGAAAAAGATCCCGAAAAACGCTTTCAAAGTGCGCTCGCATTCGCAGATGAGTTGGAGGTTTTTTTAGATGGCGTCAAAGAAGCGGAACGGAAAAAAGAGTTAGCCCTAATTGCCTTTGAACATGCAACTCAGGTCGAGGCAACTTACGTGGACGTCCAAAAACAACAAGCTTTACTTGAGTCACAGATCGTTGAATTAAAAAAAGAGACACGACGTGGGGATGTCGATTCGAATGAAAAGATGTGGGAAATGGAGCAGCAATTCGAAGATTTTTCGATTGAAATCGAATACCTATTTGGGGAAACGATAAAGCATTATTCGCAGGTACTCGTTCACGAGGCCGATATGGGTGAGGCCATCGAACGCATTGGTGCGCTATATTGGACCCGTTTTCGGGATGCCGAACGAGAAGGAGATAAAGCGACGGCCGTTTATTTTGAGGGATTGGTACGCCAGTTTAATGATGGTCGCTACGACGAGTTATTGGAAGGAAGTGCGTTTTTAAATATTGAAAATTTGCCAAGTGATCGAAAGGTTATTTTGAAAGCCTATCATCTTGTCAAACGCAGATTGGAAGCGTGGGAGGTTTTACAAATAGAAGTAAGCGAACTTACTATTTCTCATGGGTCCTATTTGTTGGAAATTACAGGAGAAGGATATGCTCCCGTTCGCATTCCTTTTGTTATCGATAGAGGCGAGAAAAAGTCCATTCGCATCCCGGATGTGTTGGCCTCCTCGATTCCCGATAATTTTATTTATATTCATGAGGGCGAATTTCGTCCAAGTTCTTCAAGTAGGGAGGTCGAGTATGTGGGGTCTTTTGCGATTCAAAAGTATCCGGTAACGGTCGAAGAATATCTTG
>JALSKP010000320.1 GCA_026988815.1 Myxococcales bacterium
AAGGCCGAAGCCAATAAACCCACAAGCTAAAACGAAGTCCCCCACCCTAACCCTCCCCCAGCGGGAGAGGGGATCAGAATCCCACCGAAAAGGATCACACTAACCCCTCACCATTGAAGGTTAGTTTCTTGCAATTTTTGATTTTGAGATCACACTTCAACGATGAATCAAGACTCCCCCAGATCAAAGACCGGCCACCGTGTTATCATCGTTTCCGGTGTGAGCGGTTCAGGAAAATCCACCGCGATAAAAGCGCTTGAAGACTCAGGTTTTTTTTGTATCGACAATCTTCCGATTCCGCTGCTTCCAAAAGTATTGGAGTTAAGCGCGAGTACAGAAGTCCAAGACTTTGCCTTTGTAGTCGATACCCGAGAGCTACAGTTTCTATCCGACGCTGATGAGGTGATTACGCAGTTGAGAGCCGAGGGCGTCAATCTACGCGTGGTGTTTTTTGACGCTGATGATGAAACCTTGATTCGGCGCTATTCTGAAACGCGCCGCCCCCACCCCATGTCTGATGGCGGTACAGTACGAGACGGTATCCGACGGGAAAGAGAATTATTGAATACCCTACGTCATCATGCAGATCAGGTGATTGAAACCTCAGGGCACACGCCCCATACTTTGAAAGCTTTTGTGAAGAAGGAATTCGGAGGAAATAAGGATACAAGTTTACAGATTAGTGTTCTCTCCTTCGGCTATAAACATGGTCTTCCTTTGGAGTGCGATTTGGTTTTCGATGTTCGATTTTTGCCCAATCCTTATTTCGTTGAAGGATTACGCAATAAAACCGGACTCGATCCAGACGTTAGAGACTACGTTTTGGGTCAGAATGAAACGGGACAATTTATTCAGATCTTTCGCTCCGTGTCCGACTTCATGCTGCCCCTTTATGTGAGGGAACAGAAAACCTATCTTACGATTGGAATTGGATGTACGGGCGGTCATCACAGATCTGTGGCTGTTGCTGAATCTATAGGTCTTCGTCTTCGTGGTAAATCTTGGAAAGTCGATGTACGGCACCGCGATATCGAAAAATAATCTTTTAAGGTGGTAGGAATAGGACCGCCCTAGGAACCATTTCATTATCAATGACAAAATCCACTTCACATCGCATGGGAATGGCGGCTTTACTTTTGGCGATTGGCGTTCTCCTAAGTCGCATTTTGGGCTTTTTACGTGAAGCCATTATCGCCTATCTTCATGGCGCCTCAAGTTTCACAGATGCCTACATTGCCGCGTTTCAGATTCCAGAACAACTCTCCTATTTTCTCGCCGCGGGTACGCTTTCGATAACCTTTATTCCGCTTTTTTCTTCCTACTTAAGCAAAGGGGATGAGGAAGGGGGATGGCGTTTGTTTTCTGTTGTCGCGACAACGATGGGAACGATTTTGTTCGTATGCATTATTCTAGGTGGTATTTTTGCGCCAAATATTGTTCCGGTTTTAAATCCCGGCTTTAAAGATCCCGAGCAAATTCGGCTCGCTGTTTTAATGACGCGCATTGTTCTACCCGCACAACTTTTATTCTATTTCGGCGGTTTGCTTCAAGCGACACTTTTTGTAAAAGAGAAATTTTGGCCAGCTGCGATTTCTCCGCTGATTTACAATATTTGTATCATCCTGGGCGGCGTACTTCTCAACCCCTCTTTGGGCATTGTTGGTTTCGCCATTGGTGCTCTAGCGGGCGCTTTCTTTGGACCCTTTGGGCTAAGCTTTTTGGTCGCTCGTAAGGACCTTAAACTAAAACTTATCTTTGATTTAAAAGACACTGGATTTTTAGAGTTCGTGAAACTCTCCTTTCCGTTAATGATCGGCGTAGGTTTGGTTAGCGTCGATCAATGGCTCCTTCAATATTATGGGACCTTGCAAGGAACTGGAGCAGTATCGTGGTTGATGAATGGTCGAAAGCTCATGATGGTCGCTTTTGCGCTCATCGGTCAGGCGGCAGGCCAAGCGGCCCTACCTTTTCTCACCCGTCTTTTTCATGAAGAACAATACGAGGAAATGGGAACAATGATGACGCGCTCCTTAAAGCGCGTCGGTTTTCTTTCTCTCGTTGCAGCGAGTGGTTTGGCGGCCCTTGCTAAACCGATTGTCTATACCATCTTTGAGCGTGGAGCCTTTAGCGCATCCGATGCCGAAATCACCGCAAGTCTCCTCACCTTCTTTGCCTTTGGTTTGGCCTCGTGGAGTATTCAGACTTTTGCTGTTCGTGGATTCTATGCTCGAAAAGATACGATTACGCCAATGATTATTTCGAGCGTTGTCGCACTGTTTGCTATTCCTGTTTACTATTTGTTGCAAAATTCCTACAGCGTTCAAGGATTGGCTGCGGCATCATCGATTGGGATTTCTTTCAACGCTGTTGCGACCTTGCTTGTCTATTCTCGCAAGAATGGCGGGATTGATTTAGCGTCCATTTTAAAGAGCCTCGTCTCTGGACTTTTTCATGGTCTTCTTTCCGGAGCCGCGGCTTATCGTGTGAGTATCCTTTTCACGCCGACCGATACTTTTGAAAAAATCATCCAACTCGGTACCGCGAGTCTTGTTTTTGGTGTCGTTCTTCTTGTATTGAGTACCCTGACCAAAGCCAGTGAGCTTGACTTTCTTCTTTCAAAAGTGAGAAAGAAACTTTTCCGAAAAAAAAGGAGCTAGGTATCCAAACGATAACAAAAGTGAACATCTTAAGAGCCGTTTTCATTTGTGCTTGGGCAGATGGAGAAATGCAGGAGAGTGAACAAAATGTTCTTGCTGAGCTTCTGGCGCGTATTGAAATAGCCAAAGAAATTCATTCGCTGGTCCAATCTTGGATGACCAAAGCTCCAGAAGAAAGCGATGATTTGTGGGAGACCTTGTCCGCAGATCCGGAAACAGCAAAGACCGCGCTCTATCAAATTGTAAATATGGCTGCGGCCGACAAAGTATTTCAGTTTAGTGAATTGTTGATGATGGATCGCTTTCGAGAAAAACTTGGCGTCTCACAAGAGGACTACGAGGAGATCGTCAAAGCGATTGAAAACCTGGTCCGATAAATAGATTTATAGATAACTGTTCCAAAAGTGGGTCAAAGATTCACAAAATCGTAGGGTGTGCCGAATGCACCATCTTGGAACAAAATAAGGTCATGCATTCCAAAGAGGTGCGCAGAGCGGTACCCTACGCTCAAAGATATTCGCCCAAACGCAAAAGTTCCGCACGGCCTCGATACAATCGAGGCTATTTTTTTGTTTGAAAGTTTACCATCTCAGTACAAGCTTGGACCTTACTTCGGGAAAGAAAACAAGGTCATCTTGTATGCCCTCAGAGAGTCCTAAACCGCCATCCGCTCGAAATCCCACTCCCCTAGAAAACCAATAATTAAATCCAACACCAAGCCCCAATACGGGGATCGTTTCTTCAAGGGTAATATCTGTTTGGGCGCCAGCGCTCAACTGGAAGAAGGGATTAAATGCGCCTACATTAAATCCCAGTAAAGCACGTAGTCTATAATCGGCCGAGCTTGCGATATCGAGAAGATTATCGGCATCAAAATCGAGGAGACCTAATCCCAATGTTAATTCTAAAGACAAATTTTCGTTCGGCGATACACCACCAAAGGCTTCCACCATTATCCATTGTCCTCCCTCAGGCTCAAGGTTGGGCGAGGAACTGGGTTGCGTGAAACGTGCTCCCGAGCCGACGGTAAAGGCTTCTAAACCCATTCCAAAAGACCACATGATTTCGCCCTTTGTCTCCTTCACCGGCATTGCATTAAACTTTCCAAGATCGGCTTCGCCGCTTTTGATTTGAATCTGACCGCCTTCCTTTCCGTAAACTCGTATACGAAATACTTTATCATCAATTGGAATCGGATTTCCGAATTTTACATTTTCATCTGAGGATAATGAGATACGTGTCGGTCGACGAGGTTCAAAACTTAGGTCGAGAAAGGCGCCGCTTTCTGGGAAATGAAAACCTTGGTCATCAAAATTGGGAGCCTTAAATGCCAAGGTGGGGGCGACGCCAATAATTTCCAAGGGAGGGAGCGTTTGCCCTGCGTTATCGATGCATTCAAAGGTTTTGGAACCAACGTGGTTCACTTTTAGAAGCGCGCTCTTACTTTTTGCGTCTCCACATTTTACCTCTTTGGGAAAACGAAAAGATCCGCCAATGTAAACTTTAAAAGGATCTCGCTGAATGAGGTCCCCTTTGAAAACAGCGCTTCTTACCCTAAGTTTTTTTGGACCCATGGGTAAGGACTCAAATTGATCATCATCGATGGTTGATACCGATGCAAAATAATCACCTGCGGGTAAATTTTGCACTTCTAGACGGGTGATATTTTTTGGAACGACAATGGTTTGTAAAACCTCCACTCCTCGATTATCGCGACTTACCTCAACGTAGTATTCTTTTGCCTGAGGAACAGGATTCCATTCGGCGAAGATCGTCGTTGGTTTCTTATCGTAACTAAGGAAAATGGTAGGCGTTGTTTTCCACGCGGGACTATCAGGCAGCTTGCGAGGCGGCTCAGGCTCCTTTCCTTTTTCGATTTTGGTTCCCATCCCCTTCTTAACCTTAACCGCTTTCCTTTTCTTTTTTCTTTTCTTTTTCGACTTCTTGTTTGAGCGAACAAGAATCTCTCCCCTTCCGTGATTGGCAACACGCGTGGTTCCATCTTCTTCCACCGACACCAAAGTTGATTTACTTTTTACCTCCGAGTTCGATGAGGGCGTTTCAACGATCATGCCGCCACCGGCATTGCTATCAAAGGCTGTTCTCAGCGTACCCTTTTCCAAGCGCGCACGGGTCGGCCGTGTCCTCGCTTTTTTCTTCGACGCCCCATAAATAACGATGAGCGTATTCTCTCGCATTTTAATCAAGCTTGTGTCTCTGAAGGTAACCTCAGCTTGAGAACGTTCAAAGGTGTTGACCTGCCAGGCACGAAAAAGGTCCTGCCCAATTTTGGCTTTTTTCCATCTTAAGGTAGGGGGTTTGGAATTCACTTTCCCCGTGGATCCGGTCAGCGTTCCCGCTGAAGGAGGATCGGGCAGAATGAGCTTCAATCCCGCCGGGAGTTTTTGTTTCTTCCCAAGCCAACATTCTTCATCGAGGTCATTGTATTTGTGAAGAAGG
The DNA here is from genome assembly GCA_026988815.1 of Myxococcales bacterium. Taxonomy (GTDB): domain Bacteria; phylum Myxococcota_A; class Bradymonadia; order Bradymonadales; family Bradymonadaceae; genus CALJNB01. The sequence goes on from JALSKP010000320.1 coordinate 5,118, forward strand.
TCGATGCGCGAAACATCCCCGTAAACTTTTTTTGCGATTTTATCGCAGGTTTCGCCTTTTTTAGGAACGACATAGGTGAAGGTTTTTTCCGCAAAGGCAGAAAATGGTATTCCGAAAAGGAGTACGAAAATCGCCAAGAAGAGACTTCTTTTAAGGTGTACAAATTTCATTATTTATTCCGTTTTGCTTTTTTCCAAGCACGTTCAATTTTTCTAACCAGCTCAGAGGCGACCACCGGCTCGGTGATAATATCGAAAGCTCCGGCTCTCATATATTCGGTGAGTTCATCGATATTTTCGATATCCAAAGTGGTTATTAAAACGCACTTTTTTGATAAGACCTCGACATCCTCAAGGGTAAGTTGAGGAATGAATAGGACCGGGACATCAAACACTTGGGCATGTATATCAATCTTCGTTGTCGAGAATCCGGCGCTGGCAAGCGACACGATCCATTCATCTTCGAGCTCTCTAAAGATCCCAATTTCTACTTGTTCATGGTTACTATTTTTAGACGCTTTTCGGGCAAGCCTGCCAGGACTCAAAGTGAGTGCACGTTCGCTTCTTGGTTGTAAGAGTTGGGCTGGTCGTCCACGCTCTCTTGGCGCTTCCTTATTTAGTAACTGACCCAACCAATCCCGAACCTCCGAGGCCGTCGGTCGATCTTGGGCATCCTTCTCCAACATGCGAAGAATAAGCGTTTCTAATGCAATTGAAACATGGGCTTCTGGGTAGCTTTCTCGAATAGGATTGGGCGGAACGAACATGTGACTGTTGAGCAATCCCACAACGCTTTTTCCGGTAAAAACAAGATGCCCGGTAAACATTTCGTGGAACATGCACCCCAGAGAATAGATGTCCGAGGGGCCCGCAATATCCATTGAGCCTCTGGCTTGTTCAGGCGAAACAAAGGCTGGCGTACCGGACACGATTCCCTCTTTGGTCATGCGTGAAAGGTCTTTTGAATCCTGAACAAAAGCCAGGCCGAAATCGACAACCACCGCGCGAGAAGATCCATCGGCCTTGGTTTCTATCATCACATTTTCGGGTTTTAGATCGCGATGAATAAGCCCCATAGCGTGGGCTTGTACTAAGACATTTGCGATCTGCCAGGCAAGTTGAAGCGCCGTTGTTGTCTCCATCGGTCTTCCCCCTCCGCAAATTTTGTGGAGAGGTTTTCCCTTGAGATACTCCATGACGATGTAATTTTTTTCTTCGAAGGTTCCAAAATCAAACACGCTTACCGCATTTTCATGATCCAATTTTGACGCGACTTTGGCTTCGCGTTCAAAGCGAACTTTGTGATTCTCGTTTTTTGCGTATTGTTCGTGAAGAAGCTTTATTGCGATTTCTTTATCAAGTGCCAGGTGGGTCCCTTTATAGACAGAACCCATTCCGCCTCCGCCCAGAAATTTATCGACACGATATTTTTCGTCAATAATCGTACCCGCTTTAAGATGCCGATTTTTCATGAGATGACCTCAAATACTTTTACACTTTTTCCAGCCGAGCTGATGGATTCCATATCAAGTTCTAAGAAATCGAAATCATCACCAACAATTTCGCGTGTGATATTGGTTGTTAAAATTTGCCCAGGTCTGGCGAGGGCTTCTAAGCGAGCAGCTATATTTACAGTACTCCCAATCGCCGTGTACTCCATTCTGCTCGAGCTTCCGATGTTTCCCACAATTGCATCTCCACTGTGAATACCAATGGCGAGTTTCATCTCAACGCCATATTCTTTTTTCCACCTTTCGCTTCCGATTTCCACATAACGCATCATTTCTTCGGCCGCCTCGATGGCCTCTTGGGCATGATTTTTTCTGGGTGAGGGCGCGCCCCAAAACGCCATCACACAATCACCAATAAATTTATCTACGGTGCCATTATATTGAAAAACCACTTCGGTGAGAATTGTAAAAAGTTCGTTCAGAATTGCGACGATCACCTCGGGTTCATTGTTTTCACAAACCCTTGTAAAAGAAACCACGTCGGCAAAAAGAACACTAATGTTTTGTTTTTCGCCGCCCAATTTTAAATCGAAATTTCGGCCTACGATCCCATCCACAATTTCTTGAGGAAGGTAGCGTCCTAAATCAGAGCGTATTTCAATCTCTTTCTTAATCGTTTCGGCAGATTCCTTTAGTTGAAACGCGGTAGAGCGCATCGTGTCCGCAAGCACTCCGATTTCATCCTGATTGTGAACATCTAAAGGCGCATCGAATTCTCGTTTTGCGATCTTTTTAGAATAGTCCACAAGTTTACTAATTGAAGCACTCAAAAAACGTGAGGCGAGGAAGGAGGCGAAGACGGCAAACAATACGGCGATGAGTAAGGTCAATGTGACGACTTTTCTCATATAGTAAAAAGAGGCGTATACTTCTTCTTTGGAGGTCTCAACAACCACCGTCCACGGAACGATCGTTAGAGGTTTCATAGAACCTATTTTTTCCTCTCCCTGGTCTGCTTGGAACTCGCCAGATTGCGCGACACCATCACTCAGAGAAGTTGTAAGGTTTGCAAGCAGGGAGTTCGTCGGCGCCTTCTTTCCATCAAGAACGAGCTGGTGGTCGGGATGGGCGACGTAACGTAAATCAGAAGTAACAATGTATACTAATCCTTCAAATCCGCTGATGCGATCGGAGAGGTGTGAGATACGATTTTGGATGCGCGTTAGTGGAACAAAAGATCCCACATAATGGGTTACTTCTCCATCACGTCGAATAGGAACCAAAGTGAATACTCGACTTATTTTTTGGCCCTTTGGAAGAGCAAGAAGCTTAAATGCAACTTCTTGATCCTGGGATCTTTTCCGCAAGGTCTGGCTAATACTATCCCGAGAAACCATGAAATCCGATTTTTCCTGGGAAATCGTATCGATATGTTTTCCATCTTTTCCGTAAAAGATGACATGGTCGATGAGCTCGTTTGATTCGACGAACAGACGCGCTATTTTTTCCTTCTCATCATAACTTGTGTTCTCCTCGCCAAAGGCTTGGGCGATGGCAACCAAAGTATTAGAACTTTCTAAAAGCGTCGCCGAAACCGAGTTCGCAAGATCGTCAGCGATCGCCAAGCGAAAATCAAGATTGTTTTTTTTCGTTAATCCAGCATTTTCATTGACCCCCTTATATCCAACAACAAGTGCTGGAATGAGAGCAAGGCATAGACCATAGAAAAGAAGTTTTACCCAAAAGGGATATTTGATGCGTTTATTAGACATTTTTACTTCGACGTCATATCCAAGATGAAAAATTCCACACGTCGATTTTCGGTACGACCGGCTTTGCTTTTATTATCGGCAACAGGGCGCGCTTCACCAAATCCTTTCGGACGAAAACGTTGGGCTTCAATGCCTTTTTCTACCAGATATTTTACCACCGCCTCGGCACGTCGTTGAGAAAGCTCAAGGTTGGCTTTTGCCGAACCACGATTGTCGGTATGGCCCTCAACCTGAATCAATTTGATTCTCGGATTAGCCCTTAAAATAGACTTAACTTGGTTGAGAATATTATAACTACGCTTTTGGATGACCGACTTATTGGTATCGAAGTATACCATTTCGAAAATCTCGATTCCGGTTTTGGTAATACGAACTTTTGACTCACTCGAATCTGGACAGCCGTCTTCATCATCTTTTCCGTTAATCGTTTCAGGTTTCAGAGGACACTTGTCGTCGGTATCGAGGATACCATCCAAATCATTATCGAGGTCAGGACAACCATCGTCATCCTCAAAAGAATCGCGGTCTTCGGGCTCCATTGGGCACGCGTCGCTATCATCATCGATGCCATCTTTATCAGAATCGATAAGGGGACACCCTTGCTTTTCAGGAATTCCGCTCAAACCTGGACACTCATCTTCGATGTCCAGAACGCCGTCTTTATCGTTATCTGGGTCAGGGCATCCATCTTCATCTTCAAAGGTATCAATGTCCTCGCTCTGATTGGGACACTTATCTAGGGCGTCCATAATTCCGTCTTGATCGCTATCACGTTCTTCAGGATTCTTACTGCTTTGTTCCGCTTCGGCGAGCATCGCGCGTTCGTTTGCGCCTTGAGGGAAGGCGACGTGTTCAACACCGCCAAATATCCGAAAGTCCGGCGCGCCGATGCCTTGGGATACGCCTATTCCACCACCGAGATTAATGGTCCAATCCCCAATCAATTCGAGTTTTACGCCGCCATCCACTTCGACTGGGCTTCCGAAAGTATTGTCCGAAACGGTGGTAAGATTGTTAGGGTCGCGACCATCGGCCAAGGATAATCCAGCCGTTATCGTGCTATATAGTGAAACTGGACTGGCGATTTGATATTGCAGTCCAGCACCCATTCTTAGAATATCGCCGGAGCCGACATTACGTAGATTACGCTCAGAGCGAATTTGGTAACCAAGATTTAAGGCGGCTTTGAGGTCGCTGCCCGTCCAATCTGCAATCAGTTTAGGTTCGAATCGAAAGTCGCCATCGCTGTGGAAAGCGCGATTTCCTAGGGGAATATAGGCTGTCAGACTTACCGCCAAACCAAAGCTAGAATCCTTGGGTAGAATTCGAGCCTTTAGGTTCATTCTTGCATCTGCAAAAGAAAAAGAGGGAACCGAATCTGCGTTATTGTTGTACTCCTTAAGAGAATCTCCCGTCTGAAAAACGGTAATCGGAAGCACGGCTCCGAAATCTAGGAATCCAAACATGCCCATTCCGAACGCGATTTCGGCTTTTAACTGGTCGTCGAGTAGACGAAAGGCCTCCTCGCTTCCCTCACGTCGCAGCTGGACGGCATCGTCGACGAAGTGCACAAAAAGCCCCACCGATGGGATCCCGCTTGGCAAAACTTCCGATCTTGCGACATTTAGTATTGCTGTTTTTTGAGTGGATTCGGGCTCAAAATTTTCCACATAAAGTTCAGTGGTTTGCGACCACGCTTGGAGCGGAAGGAGAGTCGATATAAGAATCGCAAGACAAATGATGTTTGTATTTTTCATTTTATAAAATTCAGGACCAAAAATTAGAGATCTGAAACAGTTTTATATATCATGAAACGGGATCCTTTCAACTCTTTGATCCATTTCTTAGTATAATATTGTGTGATTGGAAGGGTTGCATTTTTCGATCTTTGTAAGCCTAACCTTTGGTGCCCGGGCGACCAGGCGCCCACTATTTTTATCTCGTAGCGATCCATGAAAGATTTTTTTACGAAAAAAACGGGTGACATAGCCGAGGGCCAAAATCTGTCTCGTTCCAGGCATTGATCGCACGTGCATAGGCTTCGTTCGTTACGGGGTAAAAAATCGGTTGACCGGTTAAACGAGGTGGCCATTTCGAATACCCGCTCGCGATGACGAGATCGGCTTGATTACAAGGTCGAAACGTTTCGACCTTTTCCTCTTCATTCACCGCTAAAGGTGGGTTGTCGTTGTTCCATAAAAGCGGCGATGGCTTCCTGAAAATCTTTTGATTGCATTAAGGTGGAATTTCTTCTTAGGGCGTTTCGTAGCGAAGCGTTTACGGATGCCTCGGTACGTTCATTGAGGACACCTTTGATCGCGCTAACAACCAATGGTGGATTTTCGGCGATGGACGTGGCCAAGGTAAAGGCTTTCTCTTTTAGACTTTCTAGATCAGAGAGAACATAATTAACGAGTCCTCTCTCTTTGGCCCATTGAGCGGAATAATCACCACCGGTGAGGGCCATTTCGCGCATATGTCCTTCACCGATAATAAAGGGAAGGCGTTGAATGCCGCCGAGATCGGGTACTATACCGACCTTTACTTCTCTCAAGGAAAAGGTGGTGTTTTGTGAACATAGGCGGATATCACAGGCAGCGGCCATCTCCACACCGGCACCGATACACCAGCCATTGATGGCAACAATGACGGGTTGGGTGGCATTTGCGATCGCATTGAGAGCGGCCTGAAGGGTTTCTCCTAAAGTGGTAATCTGCTGTTGGCCCGATAGTCCTGCACCAATCGCGGGAACGATTAAGGGAGCCGCTTCCATAAGGTCTAGCCCGTAGCTAAAATTCTTTTTCTCGGTTCTGAGCACGATCACGCGAACCTTTTTATCGTCTGATAAAGTAGTAAAAAGATCTCCTATATCGCTCCAGAGTTGGGGCCCAAAAGGATTGCCTTTTTTTTCGGTATTGAGGAGAACCTCGGCGATGCCCTTTTCGGAAATCGATACATCGAGTGTTTTATATTCAGCCATTTTTAACCCTTTCGTTGGATGGACCAGTGTAATCTTGGATCTAAATAAGGCAAATGCGTTTTGCCAAATGATCGTCCAAGGCTTGAGGGAGATCGTGGTCGCCGCGCATCACAAGCACCCCCTCGTCGGTTAGCGAAATATGATTATTGGTGTCACGTAAGGTTAGGCGATGCCGCTCGCAAAGACGTAGAAGTTCCATGCTTTGCGAAGGACGAAGGAAGTCAAGAATTGAAAAGGTGGATAGACTTTCCAGATGATGAATTCTCATACTGGATGCCTTTGAGCCCCTTACCATTGCCGTGATTGTTTTTGCATGATGGCGGCCCCGCGTTCTTGCAACAGCACTCAATAATTTTCGTATAAGGAGGGAGGGTTTATCTGGCGATCTAATCCGAGAGTGCTGTGTTTCAAAAAGTGGCGGAGCGTCCAAACACACATCACAAAAATTACAGTTAAGACCAAACGAGGCCGTACTTTCAAAATGTTGAAGAAGCTGTAGCTGGCGGCAGGTATTGCGCTTCATAAAGCGAAGCATTTCGGAGAGCTGTCGATGTGCACATTGGCGACGGGCATTTAAATAATGCCAATCTACACGCAGGTCTCTTGGTCTAGAAATATCGCGAAGCGCGACCCACGCAAACCCATCTCGCCAGCCGTAATCTAAATGTTTGGCCAGTTTTAGAAGACGAAAAACAGAGTACACACTTGCTTCTGGAATCGCGCCCGTGTTTGGACTTGATGTAGCATTTGAAGATGGGTGTCTTGAAATTCCTTTTTTGGGAAGGCAGGCATGTTCTAAATGGCGTGTGATTTGGGCGGGGCCAGTGGGATGCGTGCCGACCCCAAGTTGGCGAAGTTCGGCCCAGACTTTTTGCACGACATCAGGGGGTGGAAAGGAGGTATCGATGAAGTATTCGTGGGTTTTTCGATCGGACTGAGAATTAAATAGTAAACAATGCGACTTTTCTCCGTCACGTCCTGCACGACCGGCTTCTTGGTAATAGGACTCCAAACTTCCGGGGAAATTGAAATGAACGACCGCTCTTACATCGTGCTTGTCGATTCCCATCCCGAAGGCGTTGGTGGCAACAAGAATCGGAATATCGCCGGCCATAAAACTTTCTTGGGCCTGTCGCCTTTCATTATTTGAGAGGCCCGCATGATAGGACCCGACAAGGTGTCCTTCATGTTCTACGCGAACACGAATTTCGTTCACTTGGCGGCGAGTGGTGCAGTAGATAATGATCGATTGATCCATGCGATCTTCTAAGAAAGATCGTAAATAAATATACTTGTCTTGATCGTTGCGCACATTTTGGATTTCAAAATAAAGGTTGGGTCGTTCAAAGCCGGAGATGATAATACGGGTCGAATCGAGGCCCAATTGGGCTAAAATATCCTTTCGAACCTCAGGAGTAGCGGTGGCCGTCAGGGCAAGCGTTGTTGGATTTCCTAAGCTCTTACGAAGCTCACGAAGCTCACGATAATCAGGACGGAAATCATGCCCCCATTGACTTATACAATGCGCCTCGTCGATGGCCAAAAGGGAGACCTCTAAGGTATCAAGGACCTCACGAAAGGCTTTGTTTTTAAAGCGTTCGGGCGCGACATAAATGATTTTATAAAGGCCCTCTTGCATGCCCCGTAAACGTAATTTTTGGTTTTGCCAGGTTTGTCCGGAATGGATGCAGGTCGCTGCAATCCCGCGCGCATAAGCACTATCAACCTGATCTTTCATTAACGCTATCAGCGGAGAAATCACAAGTGTGATGCCAGGAAGTCGACATGCCGGCAGTTGATAACACAGACTTTTTCCTCCGCCTGTAGGCATAATGGCAAGTGCTGAAATCCCTTCGCTAATTGATCGGGTGACCTCGTCTTGACCCGATTTAAAGGCCTCAAATCCAAAGACCCGAAGGAGCGTATCGTGACGTGTTTCTGAGTTTTCTAAAGAAGTCCTGAACATTTGTATAGTTATACTCTGCTTGGATCATTTCGCAAGAGATCCACTCAAAAAACTGAGAAGACATTCACAGTTTTTTGGTGGATTAAATATGGACATTTTTTTAAGTCGTTGAATTTTAAGGAAAATTAAAACATGACAAGATTGGCATGAAGCTTGATTAGGAAGTCCAATCAAAGGAGCTCCAATGCGAACACAACTCAATATGTCGATCATCGTCGTTTTATCTTTAGGATTATTTGCGTGTGGAGACACCATTGATGAAAAAGAGGCGCCGTCAAAAACCGAAATTACCGATCGGGTTAAGGACGGTGATACAACCGATTATTGTACATCTTTTGGTTGGTATGAGGACGGCAAATGCGACACTTTTTGTAGTTCACCGGATCCAGATTGCGGGCAATGTGGCGCGGTCCCGGTTTGCGAACAAGGTTATGAGGAAGTAAACGATTGCATCCTAGACGACGCGGCGTGTAAAGAAGAAACCATGTGCGGTTCAACGATTTTGTGCCGCCAGATCATGAATCGCTGTGGTAACGACAACGGCGATGTTGCCTTCGTATTGGAGTGCCCAGAAGGATACCGCGTGGATCGCGAATGTGTGCAAGATATCGCCTGTATTGAAAAAGAAGATATGTGCGGTGACCCTTATGTGTGTGTGGAGGAGGTCGAGGTTTGCAACGCGCCCGCATGTGAGGCGGGATTTATTGAAATTGAGGCGTGTCGTTTTGACGACCCTCAATGTGTGACAAGGGAAGGTTGTGAGGTCATTGTTTCGTGCGTGCCGGACCAGGGCTGCGCGGCAACGCCCTTTTGTGCGGGCGATGAGGTTCAACATAATTCTCGTGAAGAATGTTTGAAAAACAACCAGATATGTCGACCGGACTATCGTTGCAACCAACAAATTTGGTGCTCGCCTCAGCTCGATTGTGCGTTGCCTTTTTGTTCAGATAATGAAGAAGAAGTAAGTGAGTGTACTAAAAACATGCGTGAGTGCCGCGAAGAAAAAGGATGCGGGGTCTCGCTTATTTGCCAAACCATTTAATTCGATTTTATGACATCAGAAATATTCAGGCCTTCTAGTTAACTTTAACTTAAGAGAGAAACTGGGGACACCATAGGGTTTGGATACGATGATAGAGCGCTCTTTCGAAAGAAGGAGCGCTTCTTTTTTATTGTTTAAAAAGCTTAAATTACGTTCTTGAAAGCGGCCCATAAAAACAAGGAAGCCAAGGAAGGAGGAGCGTTGCAAACCAGAGGAAGCGTTTGGTTTTGAGTAGATCTATAATGGCGATAACGAGATAAAAAGAGTGAGACCCATCGCATAAAAAGCAACAAGGAGCCAGATTTTTCTTTTTCTAAGGTTGTATTAAGCCACATCTGAAAGTTCGTATTCTCGTAATAATTTTTCGGTTTTGGCCTCGCTGACGCGGCCGATCAACCTTTGGGATTCATGTTTATCGCGCATCGTTTTGGCGAGTGAAAAAGTGGATCCAACGGTGAAGACGAGGCCCATTCCCATGAAGGCTCGGGTCCAAATATTGACGGGAAGAGCGAAGATCCCAAAGCTTGTTGTGCCAAGGGCTAGCAAGAATGAAATCCAGACTTGAAAGTACCATGCTGATGAATCGTTTCTCATTTTAATCTCCGAAAGGTGAGGGCTTGATTGCCTGATGGGATGTATAGCAAGGAGGGGGCCATATTTTTTTACGTAGAATGGCGGGGAAAGCGTCTTCCGCCAGGGTGCCCGACAATAATTGTATACATACATCTCTATAAATGTATCCTATTGAAATGAAGTATTTAACCCCACCAACCCGCCTTTTCTTACAAAAAGTATCCAAGGCTGTCTTTGCAAATCCCTTCTCCGCTGAACGCGAAAAAGCCGATCGCGCAATCGTTGATTCCTCCAAATCTTGGCCCGCTCTGGTCGACGAAGTCTTAGAGAAAGTAAAAGCCGAACTTGATGAATACGCCCCTTTAAACATCAAACAATTCAATTCTCGTGATCAAAAATTGTTGAGTGCGGCGATTCTATTTGAACGCTTTCATGTTTATGGAGACGTTTTTGATGCACTCGTTGCAAACCAGCTTGCGGCACCCCAAGACAATCAAATTGTTCCTTTCGCAAAAGAGGTTTTAGAGGATCTAAAAAAGTTGGGCTTCGACGATTCTTTAGCCTTAAGTTATTTTGCTTTTATGTATCAACTCGCACGGGCCTACTATCTGGTTTCTCGCTCCTTGGTTGGTAATTCAGCGTCCATGCAGTCGATGCGCGCCCAGTTATGGTCCTCCATTTTCACCTACGATCTTCAGCGATATATCGACGGTTTATGGAATCGTATGGAAGATTTCTCAACGCTCTTATTGGGTGAAACGGGGACTGGAAAAGGCGTTGTCGCGAACGCGCTTGGACAAGCCGGATGGATCCCTTTTGATAAAAAAGGCTGGCGCTTTTCGTGGGCCTTTACCCAGTCTTTTATCTCAGCCAATCTCAGTGAATTCACACAAACCCTTATCGAGTCAGCGCTTTTTGGCCATCAAAAAGGGGCCTTTACGGGGGCGATTCGCGATAGCGAGGGTCTCTTTTCTCGATGCCGACCTCATGGAACAATTTTTTTAGACGAAATCGGAGAGCTCGATAAAGCGATCCAGGTCAAGTTATTGCGCGTCCTTCAAGATCGCGTCTTTACGCCCGTTGGAGGGCAGGTCGGAAAACGTTTTGAGGGAAGATTAATCGCGGCGACCAATATTGAACATGCCTCGCTTAAGGAAGGGCAATTCAGATCCGATTTTTATTATCGTATAACGAGTAATATTATCGAAGTTCCAAACTTACGACAGCGGATTTTAGAAAACAAAAATGAGCTTGAAGAATTGTTATCGGTCATCGTCCCGAAGGTGATCGGGAAAGAGGATCCAGACTTTTTTTCAGACATTATTTCCCTTTCACAGACCTTCAGGGATTATCATTGGCCCGGAAACGTGCGTGAACTGGAGCAATTTGTCCGCCGCGTACTCATCAGTGGAACCTACCAGCGCGCGAGCGAGGATCTGAATGGGAAAATAGAGAGACAGATGAGCGCGAAGGCGCTTCTATCCAGGCATGCGATGGCCCTCTGCACGGAGGGTGTGAGTACAAGCGAGATTGCTCGATTGATGCAAATCGACCGGCGTACGGCTTTGAAATATTTAAAATACCAAGATGAACGAGCCGAGATTAAGCGTCTGCGCTAGGTCCGCCGGGCTCACCGATCGCTTCTTCCCAAAAGTAGAGAATACACTGGCAGTGTGGGCAGCTGCAAAGTGTTGTTCCGCGCTGGATCATAATAAATTCCTGCGCAGGAACGGCCATGTAGCACGCCTCACAGTATCCATCTTTTGCGGCAACAACAGCAAGTCCTTCCCGTCGATTTCGGATGAAATCGTAGCGATGAAGAACACGCTTTGAAACCTCTCCACGCGCTTCGCTTTCTCTTGCTTTCAAACGTTCAATATCGTCATCGGCTTTCTGAATTTGATCGGCCGAGGCTGCTTCCTCAGCGGCGATAGATTTTTGAAGCTGAACGACTTTGCTTTCTTTGTCAGCAATCGCGTCTTGGGTCGATTGAATAACTTCATTCATATGCTGAAGTTCTTCTTCGGTTTGACCGATAGAACGTTTGAGTCCTTCGATCTCTTTTTCGACGGCATTGAATTCTTTCGCAGATCCAACATTATGAAGACGTTTTTTACGTTTATCATGTTGTTCTTTGATGTACGTCAAGTCATCTGATTTTGAACGTTGAAGTGATTTGATCTCTTCAAATTCTTCTTTTTGTTTCTCAAGATCTACAATCAACTTAGAGAGGAACCCTTTGTTTTCCTCTATACGTTCTACGATTTCGCCTTTAACTTTGCGAAATCCGTCGAGTTCTAAATCGATATATTGTAGCTCCCTTAGTCGTTTTAACTGCTCCTTCAAGATCCTACCTTCTCTAAATTATTTTGTATAAAAAAAGCGCCAACTTTGAGTCGGCGCGTCGTTCCTAGATCTGGTCGCTTAGTGATGTGCTTATTGATATTTGATAAACATTTGATCAACCTAGCGACCATGTAAAAAAAAACCAGTGGGCCCACCAGGATTCGAACCTGGGACCAGCCGGTTATGAGCCGGCGGCTCTAACCAACTGAGCTATAGGCCCTTCATCGTGATTACCACGACCAAGACGCGGTTAGATAACGGAGCTCTGCTTTTAAAGCAAGTAAGATTTTGTTTTGGACGATAATTAATTGAAAGAATAGTGTGATCTTTTCTGAGGAATGGAAAGTGGATTGTAGCCCCGCTGCCGGGATAAAGGTGCGACCCTCTGTGGTGCGCGAAGCCTGCCCTCGGGGTACGCCCGTAGGTCCTTTATTTACAAACGATCGACGGGTAAGGGTACACGACCACAGCGGGGTACCCCTACAAAGAAAGAAAATACCTCAGAAACGGATCACACTATTGAAAGAAAGGTCAAAGAAGTGGAGGGGTAGATTGTTGAAGACTGTTATCTCCCCAGCAAATAATGGAGCCCTCTTTACGAATGGCGCAGCTATTAAAATCTCCGCTTGTGATCTGATCGGCGATCAAATTGGCAGGTGGACTGACCTGACCAAGAGAGTCATCTCCCCAACAGACAACGCTGCCATCTATTTTTAGGGCGCAACTGTGATCACGTCCAGCGCTTACATAACTAAAGGTTCCGGCAGGAGCCATGGATTGGGCGTGATCGTTTCTCCCCCAGCAAAGGAGCGTCGCATCGGTTTTTAATGCACAATTGTGCTCATACCCAGTGCTTAACTGAGAAAAACTACCGCTTGGATTTTGACCTTGTCCGAAAGAGTCGTAACCCCAACATTGGATCGATTTATCGGGGCGTAAACCGCA
>JALSKP010000321.1 GCA_026988815.1 Myxococcales bacterium
GCAACGTATTTATGGGACCGCATTCAAAAATAAAGCCGAGCTCGCTGAACACCTTCATATGCTTGAAGAGGCAAAACGGCGAGACCATCGAAAGCTTGGTCGCGAGTTAGAATTGTTTGGTTTTGACCGACTCGCACCCGGCGCGATCTTTTGGAGACCCAATGGATGGATTTGCTATCGCGAAATCGAAAGCTATTTTCGCGAGATCGAACACGAGAAAGATTACGTGGAGATCAATCATCCCCTTCTTTACAACAAAGAGCTCTACGAGACCTCAGGTCACTGGGAACATTATAAAGATCACACGTTTAACTTAAAAGTCGACGACCAAACCTTTTGTTTGAAGCCGATGAACTGTCCCGACACAATGCTTTTTTACAAGACAAAAAAGCGTTCCTATCGTGAACTTCCCATGAGGGTCGCCGAGTTCGGTACACTACATCGTAATGAACTTGCGGGAGCACTTTCAGGAGCGACCCGCGTTCGCCAATTCTGCCAGGACGATGCGCATATTTTCTGTACCCAAGATCAGATTCTTGAAGAAATCGTAGTCTTGATGGAAATGCTAGACCAGACCTACGAAATGCTGGGCTTGAAATATGAGCTCGAATTGTCCACACGTCCTGATGATTTTATGGGGGAAATTTCGGTATGGGACGCAGCTGAGGCGATGCTTAAGCAAGCACTCGATGATCGTGGCGAGCCTTACAGGATTCATGAGGGCGACGGCGCATTTTATGGTCCCAAAATTGATATTCAGGTTCGTGATTGTTTAGGGCGATCATGGCAATGTGGTACCATTCAGCTAGATTTCCAGCTCCCTCAACGCTTTGATCTCACCTACACTTCAACAGAAAACACGCCCGAAGTTCCGGTGGTTATCCATCGTGCTTTGGCTGGAAGTATTGAGCGTTTTTTCGCTATTTTGGTTGAACATTTTGCAGGTGCTTTTCCGACGTGGCTGGCACCCGTGCAGGCGGTCATTATCCCAATCACCGACGGTCAAAAAGACAAGGCATGGGAGATCGCAAAGATCTACAAGAAAGCCGGTGTTAGGGTAGAGGTCGATGATAGCGACCATAAGATGGGATACAAAATTCGTACGCACGAAGTAATGAAGGTTCCCTACATGTTGGTTATCGGCGGGAAAGAAGCCGAAAACAACACGGTTGCCCTACGAACCTATAAAGACGGAAAACGTGGGACCCCAACAGCTGAGGAAGTCCTTGCGGAAATTGTCGAGGCGATAGAAACTCGAAAGCTGGATGTTGATATTAAAGCCTTTGAAGTTTCGGCAAGCGCTGAAGATGATGATATAGGTTCAGAAATGAGCGAACGCGGTTATTGAATTTCAAGTGTTAGTAAGCACTTCAACTATATGATTGCGGGCCATTTTGGCCCGTATTTTTTTTCAATCGAGATCGGACTTCTAAAGAAGCAGTCTCAAATCGTCAATAAGAAGGGAGCCCGAATTAATTTTTATAGTAATCATGTTTACTGATTCGTTGGTGCTTAGCTTGGATAGAGGAATCGAGATTTGCGAGAATCGGTTTTCGATATCCAATGGGCCAACATAGTCGAAGGCATTGATAAAAGAGCCTCCATTGATAGAAATTGAAATTTCTGTGGATGCCTCTCCTTCATCTTTTTGTTTGATTCTAAATTCTAATTTTCCGGAATCACCGACAGTGATGTTTCCGGGGATCTCTATTTCGAGCGTCCCTTTGTCTGCAGTATTTAGTAACATCGAATACGAATAATGCCGTCCGCTGTCTTTATAAGTGAGCGTTCTACCCGCGCTCATTCCCGCAGCGGTGTAGCTCCCGTCAAGTAAGTTTGTTGTTCGCATGGTGGTGAAGTCGTCGATTAGCGCGATAGCGTTTGGCTTGAGGTCAGGTCGCCAACGTTGAAAAACGCCACGTTCGGATATCGTTAGCGCGGTTCGAGAACCCGCGTGCGATTCAAGGATATCGATACTTCCAGGGATAAAGTTAAACTCGGGTTCGTTTCGATTTGGTAAACCTACATAACGTGCGAGAAAAGCCGTGGTGTAGAATTCGGTCACATCATGTTGTTCCTGGCGAGTGATCGTTGGGGTGTCGTCGGCTTCCAGCGGCGAACTGTCTGCTGTGTAGGCATGGATTCCACCGTTAAGATTGATCCATGTGTAAGGACCAGCCATACCGTCTTCCATATATTCGACATGAGGATAATTCAGATCGACATCTCGTCCAGCCGTGATTCCAAGCGTTGGAATCGTGGGCCGCCCGCTCAAGGCGCCGAGAACGCGTACGCCTTGTAGGTTGATAATGCCAACCACGTTTTCAATGTCAGGTAGGGCCATGTACTGAGCGCCGCCACCTCGACTATGACCGGCAAGAATAATCTTCGAGAAATCGAGTTTTTGATAGTAAAGGGATTCGGGATCGTCGTTGAGTTCGCGAAGCGCTTGAACGCTGGTTTTGAAGAGTTCGGCTCGGCCTCGCATATTCTCATTCGTTCCACGTTTACAATTCCACTCGGTCCCATCGTAGGAGGCGACGACATATCCCCAACTGGCCCAGTGGTCGTGAAGAGAATAGTAGCCTTGATAAATCGAACATTGTCGATCGTGGTTAGCGTGGCCGAAAATAATAACTGGAAACTTACCGTCAGCAAGTGAGCTGTCGCCGCTCACCGTCGGATTGGAACGTGTGGGGTAGGTGAGGTAAAGTCGCACCTCTTTACCATCCTTGGTTGTGTGTTCGAGATCATTCTCGCACGCTTCAGCAGGCGAGGTATTCCATACGGGATAAGGCCCCGCTTTCCACAGTTCGGCGACCTCGCCTTCGAAAACCTTACTTTC
>JALSKP010000322.1 GCA_026988815.1 Myxococcales bacterium
GGAGGCAAAGACCTGGTTATTCTCTGATAAAAATTCTATTTTCATTTTCAAATGTGTAAAAGCTTGACCCTTATTTTTGAATTCCCACGTCGCACGATGATAGCGCGATCCAATAAAGCTTTTTTCGGCGAGCGAGGCTTTTCTTTCGAAAATCTCAAGTTTAAAGGCAGTTGAGGATTGTCCCTTTCCCCACTTAAATGCAACAGCTTTGGCTGGCGGATATTCGGATGGCGCCTTCACCGATTTTTCAACCAAGATTTGTAAGGAAACCGATTTTAAACTCTTATTTTTGAAAATCCGCAATTCTTGAAAAGCCGTTGCATCGGAGGGACGTAAATCTCCTTGGTAGTCATGGCGAATTTTGTTTTCGTGAATTTCTACGTCGCCATTTAAAAAGTGATAAGTGAAGATGCCCTTCAGCGCCATGATTTCCAATTGAGACCCATTACGTAAAACAGCATCGAGATCGAAATGGGAGCTGCCAGGAAAGGTTTTATATTTACTATTAAAGAGATCGATTTCAATGCCCTGAGGAGCGTCAATATCAACAGGAAAATTATCGCTACGGTACTTAAAAGGATTACTCTGCTTAACGTTAGTTTTCTTACCCTGCTTAAGGTCAGTGGTATGATTCTCGTGAATGGCAATCTTATCATTGCCTTTTCTAGTAATAAAAATGGCCGTTGAAACGATGGCAAAAGCGATAAGAAAAAATACACCACCGATGATGAGATGGAGTTTCGGTTTGGGGCTATTAATGCTCGCCAACACTTCGAAAGCGTGAGCATTAGAAGGGTCCTCTTGCAAAACTTTTTCAGCCAATTCTTTTGCGTGCTCGACATCTGCGCGCTGTGCGCGTCCAAGATAGGACTTGGCTAAGTGCGCTTTCGCATCGGTGCTGTTCGGAGAAAGGGTGAGCACCTCTTTCCATTGTTCGATGGCCTTTCCCCATACCTTGTGCTTCATAAAACCTTGGGCTCTTTGAATGCCATCTTTGACCTTTTGATCAATCCGCGCGAGGTCCTCTTCGGAGAGTCCAATGTCTAACGCAATTTCTCTGAGCTCCTCGTCGCTCAATCGCCCTGCGTCATCCTGAATTTCAAGAATTTTTTCCACATAGGGTTTGATGATGTCATCCATTAGAATCTCCTGAATTTAATGGCGTTGGGATGGAAATGCGTAAAGCAATTCCGTCTTAAGCGTATCAATTTCTTGATTGAGCACTTTTTGATCCGCGGGTCCGAGTACCACACCGTGGAGGCCTAAAAAGTTAAGATCGATTTCCCAATAGCTTTCCAGATCGTGCTTCCTCTCCATTTTTACGTCGAGCAAAATAGGTTCTTTTTGAATCGTCGATCGTCCCATCACGCTTAAAAGGAGATACACAAACATGGGTAGGATGAGAACGAAGAGCGGAATAAGGGCGATCAAAAAGGTCACGCTTCCGCGTTCAAATCGAATCGTATTGCCCCTATTTTCGACGTAGGCGTACCCGAAAGAACGAAACAGATTGGTAACCCTTGTTACTAATTCTTCTTCGTCGATATTATTATCTTTGATTCGAATTTTCCGACTAAACATTGATCTAGACGCATTGGAGAACATAAGATCTTCGCTCGAATCGTCGATCGTTGAAGGAAGTTGGGTCCCCTGATGGGGGATCAAGTCTCGTGAAGGTGCGGGCCGCCAGCTAGGAGCGTTGGGTTGGGATGTTTTCTCGGGGCCTCCCATTGGGGGGCTAATACTTTCATTAAAGGAAAGTACGAGGCGAGATGATCTCACGGAGCCGTCTTGTCCCGCGTCTGCGTTCGCAAGGTTTGAAAGGGCGTTCCCGTCCAGCGCACCGTCAGCGCCACTCTGGTTGTGATGGTCGACAATAAGGTCGTGATTTACTGCCTCATCGCCAACCTGCATACCGGGTACGTAATAAGTAGAGACGCCATCGTTAAAATCAACATCTAAAATCCCCATGGTCACGGCCGATTCCAGGTGTTGCGTTGCGGCGCATTCATCCAAATCAAAAGCAAACGCAAGTTCGGAGGCTAGAATTCTATCGATACCGTCTTCATAAACGATTTCTAAGATTTTTTTTTCGAATTCTTGGTAATCCACAATAAGCCTCAACGCACACATTATATTGCCTTGAATCTGGTAAAATAGAAAGTCTTCTTCTCTTGTTGAACATTTAGCTCTAAGCTTGCTAAAAACTTGTACTTAGTAGAACTTTAGTCAGTCTAGAAAGGCAAAAAGCGCAAATTATAGCGTCAATCGAGCGGAAAAATGATGATAAAACATTCTTGGAAACTTTTATTCTTATGTGCTGTGGTCCTTGGATCAGGCTGTTCACTCATCGTGGATCTGGAAGAATGTGAATCGAATACCGATTGTGCAGAAAAATTTGGGGCCGCCTCGGTATGCCTTGACGGTGTATGCGATGCACCACAAGTGATCACGCCCTTTTGCAAGGATACGCTCGGAAATCCGGGCGCTCCCAACACCCTCACCATCGGTGTTATTCTCGCCTTAACTGGAGACGAAGCCGGATTTGGTAAGCCCTTAAGAAATGCAATTGAAGTGGGATATAACGATCTCGAAGAGTTAAAAATAAACGGTTCTAACTTGGCTGTACTTTTTTGCGATAATAAAAGTTCGGCTGAAGGCTCCAAAATCGCGGCACGTCATCTTGCCGAGGTTGTCAGAGTTCCAGCCATTATTGGGCCTGAGTTTTCCGATCATATCAAACCCATTCTCGAAGATATTACCAAACCCAATAAGGTTGTTTTGATTTCACCCTCGGCAACAGCGGCTGTTATTACAACATTGGACGATGATGATCTGGTCT
>JALSKP010000323.1 GCA_026988815.1 Myxococcales bacterium
CAGAGGGAGAGGGAGTTTCTCTTCCGAACAAAAATCCCCTCGAATACCACAAGGACACAATGAATGGTCATACTAGAATCCCACCGTTTTTGATCACACTAAATCCAGAATCTGCGGTGATGACGCCCACCAAGGTGAGGTTAGGAAAATCGTGTCCTTTGGTCACCATCTGTGTTCCCACGAGAATATTCGTTTTTCCTGCACGAAAGGTGTTGAGAATATCGTTGAGCTTTTTACCTTTTTCGGTATCAGCATCGAGCCGAGCAACGAAGTAATTTTTTCGTTGACCGACAATAGGTCGGCCAATTGTTCGGTACCAATTCCCTTGGGTCCAAGGGCTTGGTTGGCGGCCCGTTTTTTCATTTCCAAATAAGTAAACTTGTTTAGCTTTGCGTTCTGGAAGGATTCTAACGATGGCGTTGCGCTGCCAAGAATGATAACCGGGGTAGAGAAGGCGGGAAATTACTGTTCAATGAGATCATCTAAGTAACGAATAATATCGCTCGACTCGTAGAGCCATTTGACCTTACCATTCTCTTCTATACGCAAGCACGGCGCCATCACTCGGCCGCCTTGCGATTTCAATTCTTGACGATAGTTTGCTGCGTTAATGTCTCTCATTTCTATATCGACATTCAAGCGATGTATCGCGCGCCGGACTTTCACACAAAAGGGGCAGGCCCAAAGTTGATAAAGCGCTAAGCCTTTTACTTTAGCTTGCGCTTGGACCTGACGAGCTTCAATGCGTTTGATGGGTTTGGGGTTGGTGAGCCAGCTGATAAATATTACAATCATTCCCAGTCCCTTTCTTATCACTTTTACCAACATATTGACGCCTACCTTATGTTCAACTTCCAGATTTGTAACCTATAAAACTTTGTATCAAACAAAAAGGACCTTTCAATGTTTAGGCCCTTGAATCTTTGGGATCTCGCGAGAACGCGGAATGGACTTAAAATAATTGAATTCAACAACATCAAAAGCTCCGGCTTCTATGCCTTAAATCGGTTATTGGCAACCTTATGGCATTTGATTCTTTGTTCGAAAAAGACCAAATTCAGACGATTGCCGATCCTATTCTTCGCTATGCCACTCAAATCAGTTCCGGCTTGCAACATAGTTGTGCGTTGGATGTCAAAAGGGAGGTCCAATGTTGGGCAAGGAATACACGACAATCCAAAGATTTGCTCCAGCTCGGGGACCTTTCGCGTCGCTCTGCACGAATGATGGCTCTACGTCTTGTGGACTCCGTCCCGATGGAACAATTACATGCTGGGGGATGTTACATGCTGGGGGATTGACAGTCCGCTCCCACCCACCAAAGGGAAATTTCTCAGAAATAAGTTGTGGTCACAGACATATTTGCGCCCTTAAGCCCAACGGCGAAGTATCCTGTTGGGGCCGTACGATTGAAGGAGAGTTGAATGTCCCCAATGGACAGAGGTTCAAAAAAGTCCGTGCGGGACGTGACCTCACGTGTGGAATCAATCAATTGGATGAGATTTTATGTTGGGGAAGAAACCCAGGATTTCAGCTGGATGGATCTTTCGTGGATCTGATTTTGGAGTCCGATCTTTGCGGAATATCAGCTGATTGCGCGTTGCGAAAGGCGAAGCGCTTTGTTGGGGAAGAGAACTTGACGAAAGGACGAAAGTGAAAAATGACATCGTTCCGCTTCCCTAAACGAAATAGTAAACCAACTTACTTAAAGTTAGACCGCATAGCAAATTCACCTACTAAAAAGATCCCGCAAAACATAGAAAGGCCTCCTCCCGGAAGAATCCGAAAGTTGGCCTTTCTGTTTTTGCTCCTCCCCTAGCTCATAATTTTAGTGAACTAAAATCAATCTCGATTCTCAGAAAAGAGCGAACCAAATTGATCCCGGTTGACCATCGCCAACCACGATATTTTAAGCCATTTGATCTTTTCTCAAAGACCTGGGGTATTAAGCACCTAAGCCGGGGCCACGCCCCAAGAAGGTGCGGACGCCTGTCGACGCCCATTTTAGAATATTGAGTTTGTCCGAAGACCGCCTCAAATTCTCCCACCCTGATAGTTTTATATCTCATTCCCACTCCATCAGTTGAGGCGCTCCTAAAAAAGGTCCGCCTCAACGTAAATCAAACTCGTCAATGCTTGTCACCCGGAATGCCAAGCGCCCTCTTCTTCGGCCAAATCATTTTTCCGTTTCAGGCATTCCCCTAACATTTTGTAAATATAAGGGAATATCGCGTTCTACCCTTCGAAAAGTTCAGTTAATATAAAGTTCCAGCGAGTTTAACACCAACGCCAAGGTAGGGAATGAACTGACTTGTTTCCTGACCAGTGCGATATGGATGTTTAAGCCACCAATTTGCGAGAAGAATACCTGAGACCTCCGACAGTGCGGCATTTGGGTGATCTAGAAATTTGAATGTGATCAGCGGGCCGAGCCGATGGGTCGCCGGTTGCTCCCCTTGATCGTAATAAGCCTGGGTAATGGTATAACGTAGTCCTGCGATCAATCCAAAATCTGTAAGAAAGAGAAGATCGATGTCGTCAGCGAAGGACCACCCCTCGCCTGGAAGCAAAAGATCTAGAAACTGATCGTAGAAAGCCGAGTCGCCTTGGCGAAGATCGTAATTGGTATGTATGAGTTTAAAGTTATTACGAATAGCAATCGGACCCACTTTGGCTTGTAAAAGTGCGGCGACGGTCGTCTGTTGGCCCAAAGGGGTGTAATTTTCGTTGTTATCTCGCCCAATTTGTAAGCGATCATCAGAGTAGTCGGCGTCTGGAGAATTAAACGACTGTAAAATACCAAAAGATCCGAAATGAAAAATAAATTCGTGAAGTAAAGA
>JALSKP010000324.1 GCA_026988815.1 Myxococcales bacterium
AACGATGAAACCCGTTGCTGCGCTTGGGTTGAGTTTTGGCATTCCTTTGGGCATCGCTTTGTTTATGGGGATGATTTCCAAGGGACACGGAAGATGGTTGGGGTATATCGCCTTTTTGGGATATTGCGGTTTGGCTATCATTTTCATCGCCCATCTTGATATCGATAATTTGGCGAAATTACTAAGCCAAGATCCGATTTGGCTAACCGAGAGTTCCAACCTGGACGGTCATGCTTTTGTGCTTCCAGAAGTGATAGGGAAGGGATTGACCTCGATTTTAAATGGGTACGGGGAATTTTTGTACAGTTCGGGATTGGCGTCTAAACCGTGAACCTTGAAGATTTTTTTCAAACCTTCGCGTTTTTAGAGCGCTTGGAGAGGCAACCTAGAAGCGGATGGCATCAAGCTGGCGTTCGTTTACCAGAAAACGTCGCGGCCCATTCTTATGGCGTGGCGATGATTTCGATGTGGATCTGCGACTACCTGCGTGCGGAGGGAAGAGAGGTGGATGTCGAGTTGGTTTTGAGAATGGCCTTGTTGCATGATGTTGAAGAAAGTGTAACGGGCGATATTCCCAAGCCGGTGAAATCGCAATTTAGCGACATAGATACGGTGGAGGGCCTTGCCCAGGAGAAGGTACTCAACGCGACGCCTTCTTGGAAAATGTACCTTAGGGAGTACAGTGCTCGACAAAGCTTGGCGTCAAGGATTGTCAAAGCGGCGGATGTGCTTCAGATGCAGATGATGGCAGTTCAATACGAGCGGGAAAGTCGTTTGGACCTGTCGGCATTTTTTCGTTCTGACATCGATCATGGCATCGCGATTGCGAATGCGATCAGTCATAGAATTATTGAGATACATAGGAAGGTCATTTCCTCACCACCAAAGATCGGTTAAGGGTGCCCGGGTGCATCGAAAGTTTTTGCCACCTCGATCTTTATTCAAAAAAGATCTCCAAATGTATTAAGATAGAAGGGACAGGTATCGATTGAAGAGGGCGCCAATTCTCAAAAACCATTTTTCTGAGGGAGCGTCTTCAAACCGATAAGAGATGACTGATCGGATAAAATTCCAACAAGATTGTGGATAAATGGGTTTCTATTTGTTACTTTCTTTAAATTGAGAACAGAACCCATTAATCACAGGATCTAAAATGGCAAAGAGAAAGCTGTTAATTGCGGCACTTTTGGTTGGATTATTCGCGGCATTTTTTATGTATTTGTTCGCGAAACAAATCAAGAAAGAGAAAGACGAAGTTCTTTCAGATCAGGTCGCAGTAGTAAAAGCGGCACGTTTAATTCCATCTGGAACCGAATTGACGAAAGAGAAAGTGACGACCGAACTTGTTCCTCGAAAATTCTTGCCTCCCAATCCTTTGTACGAAAAAGATCTTCCGATCTATTTGGACAGTCCAGTGGCGGTTCAAATTGATGAAGGCGCGATGATTTTGACGAGTGACTTTTCGGTCGCTGAAGTATCGCGAACCTTATCGGCGAAGATTCCTGAAGACGAGCGTGCACTTTCCGTAGCGGTGGACGCAATTTCAGGCGTATCAGGATTATTGAAGCCTGGCGATCGTGTTGATATTTTGGGAACCTTTCCTCACAACGGAAAAGATGGTGTTGTTCAAGACGAGCGTGGAAATAAGACCTCCGGTTTTATTACAATGACTTTGCTTCAGAATGTAACCCTTCTTGCGGTTGGAAATCGTATTTCTGACATTGAGGAGCAACGTCAACAGCAAGGCTATTCTTCGGTAACGATTTCGGTGACGGTCCAAGAAGCTGAATTGTTGACGATCACTCAAACACGTGGAAAATTGGTTTTCTTGCTAAGAAACCGCGAAGACGTAAAAACGGTACCGAACCAAAAAGCAACATTGGCTGGTGTTTTGGTTGACTTGGAAGTCATTCAGAAAACGCGTAAAACACGTACACGCACACGCAAAAAGAAGAAACCGGTGGGCGTCGTAATCGAAAACCAATAATTTTATAAATTTGTTTCTAAGCCTGCGTTTTTCGCGGTTTTTTTTGTTTCTAAATTGTCTCAAAAATTTGGGAAAGCTCTTTTCTTTGTTGCCAAGTGTAGGTTGAAGCGTAATACTGACCCGAACTCTCACAATGAGTAAATATGAGGAAATCGATAGTTTTCGGAATCGCTATTTTTAGCGTTTTGTTCTTTAGTTTTACGTCTGCCTTTGCGCAAGCTCCCGATAAGGAGTTTACGATTGCGATTGGCGAGACCTTGACATTTAATACGCGAAATATAAGTCGCATATCAAATGGTTCACCGGAAGTGGTGAAAGTCTCCAATACCGGCGATGGTCGACAGGTCGTTTTGACCGGTAAGGGGCTTGGCGTCAGTACGGTGAATATGTTTTCATCACGAGGACCTAAAACGCTCCTCATCCGCGTTGTCGCCGTTAATCCGGAGTCACTCGCCGAAGAGATCCGGGAAGTATTAGGGGAACATTCGGGTGTGGATGTTCGTGTTGTTCGCGGTCGCGTCCTCCTTGAAGGAGAGGTCTCCAGCGATATTAACAAGACCAAACTCGATACACTTGTGAAGGTGTATCCATCTCAGGTTCTAAATTTTACGAAATATCGTGAAGCATTTGTTGAGGGAGCGCGTCAGATCGCTCTACAGGTTGATTTTGTTCAAGTCGCTCACACGGATAGAGATCGATTAGGGATCCATTGGGGACAATTTTTGGGCGCCAACTATTCTTTTGGCCTTGGTGACGTTCCGCTTTATTACGGATCAGATCTTCCACCAGGCGAGCTTCGAAGTGGTATTCTTCCGGGCGAATCGAATCCTAGTGACTTACCGGCCCCCGTAGCGATTACGGGTGGAAAAGGAGCGAGCTATTTTAGTTTGGTCGGAAATCTTAACGCCGCTTTGGATCTCATTGAGCAGGTGGGGATTTTGAAATCCATTCAGACGGGAACGATCGTAACGGAAACGGGTACAGAAGCGGAGTATAGAACGGGCGGAACCTTTAACGCCCAAACCAGCGGTTTGGGCGCTTCCGGGCTCGCCAAGATTCCTTACGGACTAAAAGTAAAAGTGACCCCCATTTTGGATTTTGAGAACAAAGTAAAACTTAAAATTGAAGCAGAATTCAAGGAACTCGATTTCTCGATCGGCACCGCGAGTGTGCCATCGACCCGAGAGTCTCTTATCAAAGCGACGGTGAACATGGTTGAAGGACAGTCGGTCCTCGTGATGGCTCATAATGGTTATAAAGACAGCTCGATCAACACGGGATGGTGGATGTTGGGAAGGATTCCTTTTGTTGGATTTCTTTTCAAAGGACGTGCTCGAAGCTTGGAGTCGACAAACGGCGCTTTATTCGTCACACCTCGCATCTATGAGCCTGGTGGAAAAGTTCATAAGACCATTATTAAAGGGGTGTTTGAATCATTGCTCGACGACGGATTCGATGCAATGGATCTCCCACAACTTGAAAATGCAGCGGGTAAGAATAGAAAAGCGGGTAAAAAGAAGAAAAAGAAAAAGAAGAAGAAAGAAAGCGATAAATGAAACAAATTCGTGTTGTTGACAATAATGGGCAGGAATATTTCTATCCTATAGACGAGGTCGCTGAGATTACGATCGGTCGCAGTCAGGGGAACGATATTATTCTCGGTAGTAAAACCGTTAGTCGAAGACATGCTGTTTTGAAGGTAATGGACGGTCGGATTATTTTATCCAACCAGTCTGCCAATGGCGTACTCGTGAATGGAGAGCGCGTCGATAGGACGCGCGAGCTCCGTGAAGGCGAGTTTGTAACGATTGACGTTTATCAAATTTGTGTGGAGAGCGCGAACACAAGAGGAGAGCAGAGCGCTCCGCCTCAATCGCCGCCGACCATCGCGCCGGGACTTTCGTCCCCAGTCCCCCAAGCACGGCCAAGTTCGCCAGTAACACCAAAAGCGCCCGTCGTGAGGGTGTCTTCTGGGCAAGCGTCTGTGTCGCAGACCGAAAAAGACATCGCAAGGTTTGGATGTAAACACTTGAAATCCAATGATCCCGATGACGTTAAGCGTTTCCTTGGACAAGTTGCTCCCGAACCAGACCGAGAGGAGCCCCGAATTTCCTTGTCTGGAAATAAGGTCGATGTGCTTCCTCGTCGAATACGTCAGAAATTTGTGAAATTTAAATCTGAAATTCACGAGGAATTGAAAGAGCGTTTGGATCTCCATAGTTTTGAAATTACCGATTATCGACTTCCCAAAGTTGTGCGTCAGGTTTCTGCGAAGCTCAAAGAAATCATCTCGTTGCAGCAACATGAAATTCCCCATCCTTACACACGCGACGATGTCTTCAAAGAAATGATGGATGAGGTCTGTGGACTTGGTCCCATCGAGGATTTACTCAAACACCGAAAAGTGACGGAAGTCATGGTAGTGGATAGAGATCACATCTATGCCGAGCTTGGCGGTCAGATTGTCTTAACAGATCGCTTTTTTAACAGCGCCAAATCGATGATGACCGTTATTGAGAGGATTGTTATTCCTCGTGGACGTCGTATTGATGAATCTACGCCCTTGGTGGATACACGATTGGCAGATGGTTCTCGTGTAAACGCAGTCATTCCACCTTTGGCGTTAAAGGACCCTTGCTTAACGATTCGTAAATTCCCGGAAGACCGATTGAATATTGGTGATCTGATGAAATTTAAGAGCGTTACGCCGGACATGTCTAAGTTTCTTGCAAGATCGGTACGTTGTCGGAAAAACATTATCATTTCTGGTGGTACAGGCTCGGGAAAAACGACTCTGTTGAATGTTTTATCATCGTTCATCGGGCCAGAGGAAC
>JALSKP010000325.1 GCA_026988815.1 Myxococcales bacterium
GTTATTACGATTGAGGATGCCGCCGAGCTTCAGTTGCAGCAAGAGCACGTTGTGAGTTTGGAGACCAAACCCGCCAACCTTGAAGGAAAAGGCGCGATCGAAATTCGAGATCTCGTGAAAAACGCTCTGCGTATGCGTCCTGATCGAATCATTGTAGGGGAGTGTCGTGGCGGCGAAGCGCTCGATATGTTGCAGGCGATGAACACAGGTCACGATGGTTCGATGACCACGGTTCACTCCAACTCTCCGATCGAGGCGATTTCTCGACTGGAAACTCTCGTTCTCATGTCTGGAATGGATCTTCCTACACGTGCTATTCGTCAACAAATTGCCAATTCGGTGGATGTTATTGTTCAGCAATCCCGCTTCGCAGATGGAAGCAGAAGGATTTCCTATATCACCGAAGTTGTTGGTATTGACGATGATGGCATTATCAATCTGGAAGATATCTATCGCTATCGGCAGACGGGGACCGACGAAGATAACAAGGTGCAAGGGTATTACCTTGCGACGGGATACTTGCCTACCTTTTTGAACGAATTTATCATTAAAGGGTTTGCTCGCCTTGAGGACTTTTTCTAAGTCTGAGACGCTTGCGCCAACGCATTCAAGAGTTATAGTAAAGATCTAAGAGAGGTCGAAGATTGTCTGACATATCAAATGATTTTGTATTAATTATTGCGGGTATACTCGTTTTTGTCGCAGGCGCTTTAGCTGTCTACGGCGGTGGTGAATGGACCGCAAAACGCTTCACTTCAAACCGAGGTATTTACGAACAACTTGTCGGAAAAGAACTCTATCGACTCTTTCTAAAAGTGACGCCCCAAGAGTTTTTCATCTACCATGTCTTTTTTGTTTTCGTCGCGGTGGGAATGTCAGGGCTCATGCTAGAAAATTGGATTACCGGCACACTTTTGGGCTTAGTTGTTGGTGTTTTTGGTCCTCGCCTTTGGTTGAAGAGCCAATGGGGAAAGCGCATTGACAACCTGAATTCGCAAGTTGAAGAGGCGATGATTTATATGTCGAACTCTTTCAAAGCCAACCCTGCTTTACCAGACGCCATGCAAGATGTGGTGAATTCGATGGGACCTCCTCTCACCCAAGAATTTAGTGTCATGCTCAAAGAATATAAACTCGGAACGCCGCTCGATAACGCACTTATTAATATGCAACGCCGCGTACCGGCTAGAAACCTTCAGCTTGCTATCGCAGCCTTGCTCATCGGTCGTACGGTGGGTGGAAACATACCGAAAATTCTGGAAGATATCGCGGGCACTATCCGTGAGAGCTATCGACTTGAACGTGTGATTGATACCCAAACGGCGCAAGGAAAGATGCAAGCTTGGGTGATGGGATTGATGCCTGCCGCTGTTATCGGATTGTTCTACTTAATGGATCCAGAGCTTATCACTCCTCTTTTTGAAACCTTTGCGGGTTTCATTATTCTCTCCGTTGCAGCCTTGTTTAACATTATTGGCGTGATCTTCATCTTAAAGATCGTTCGGATACAGGTATAGATCGTGGATACTACTTTACTGCTCGTTGCTGCACTCATTCTGATGTTCGGTGCATTTTTTCTTCTCGTTTATGGCTTCGTTCCTGAAGAGGTTAACGAGGATGAAATATACGGATATCGCTTAACAAAGCGTAAACGTCTGATTGCGGAAAATAGCATCTACGCGATGGTTCTTCCTGTTGTGCAGATTTTTGCGCACTACTTTTCGACTTATTTACCCGATCATAAGTGGGCAAGACTGGCTAATATTAGAGCCGATCT
Organism: Myxococcales bacterium; assembly: GCA_026988815.1. GTDB lineage: Bacteria > Myxococcota_A > Bradymonadia > Bradymonadales > Bradymonadaceae > CALJNB01. The sequence goes on from JALSKP010000325.1 coordinate 1,778, forward strand.
TCGAGAAAAACTAATGCGCTCGGGCTTCATGGGAGCCTATACGCCGAACGAATTCCTTGGGTTAAGTTGCGTTGCGGGTGTGGGAATGTTCCTCGCGGGAATGACAATCAGTACCTTGCTTTTCGATTCGCCAAAAATTGGTTTGGCAATTGTACTGGGAGGGGTGGGGACCTACATGCCGACCTTGCAACTTAGTTCGGCGATCAATGATCGGTTGGTCGAGATTGACCGAAAACTACCTTATACGGTCGATTTGCTCGTTCTTTCAATGCGGGCAGGTCTGGATTTCATGACCGCGCTCGATCGTGTTGTGATGCGTGGCCTGGAACAGAACCCCGATGATGCCATCGTCCAAGAACTGGGTGTGGTTCTCCAGGAGATGAGAGTTGGTACCGCGCGGTCCGATGCTCTTATCAATCTTTGTGAACGTGTGAAGTCTGAGTATCTACAATCGATGGTGGGAGCGATTCTTCAGTCGGAAAAACGTGGTAGTCCGCTCGCCTTGGTTTTAGAAGTACAGATCGGTACGATTCGTACAAAACGTACTCAAAAAGTAGAAAAGTTGGCGAGCCAGGCGGCCGTTAAGATTCTTCTGCCTCTCATGTTTATCTTCGCCGCAGTTCTGGTTGTCGTTATCGGCGCAATGGTTCTCAAAGTGAAAAATCAGTAGGATTAAAATGATTTTCAAACTCGAATATCTGGTCGATGGTCAGCGGATGGAGCAGCCTTTTAACCGAAATCAGATTACGATTGGTCGAGACGCCTCGGTGGATTTCGTGCTTAATAGCAATACGGTTTCTCGACAACACGCTGTTATTACTGTGGATCAAAATGGGGCGCGCCTGACGGTGTTATCACGAGGCGGTCTAACAGCTGTCAACGGACGTCAAGTCTCCGGTGAAGTTCCTTTGGTGGATGGATGTCAAATTCATTTTGGTCAGCTGGCGTTTACATTTCGCAGCGAACATAGCCCGGCTCCGCAACAGTGGAACCCTCAAGCCGCTCCCCAGCTCGAGCCGGCAGTTGTGGCTCCGCCGGTTGAAAAAACCAAGCCCAAACCTGAACTCACAGACGAAAATACAGGTGGAATCCGTTCTTGGGATGATATCGCAGCGGGGGCAGATGAGGAAGATGAAGACCTCGACCAGGTTGACGATATTGCATCAAATTTTCAGAAGCTTCAAAAAGCGGCCGCCAAAGCGGACAAATCCTCAAAAGGTACCAATCCCGTTGTGGTTATTATTGGACTTTTGGCAGCCGTTGCGATGTTGGCCTTCACTTTTTACCAACCCGATCAAAGGGCGGCTGTTGTGAAAAAGGCCAAAGGGGATACGCCCGTGATCGAGTGGCAGGAAAAAGACATTATCTGTACCGTTCCCGCGGATTGTCGTTCAAAAGCGATAAAGGACTACCTCTACGCGGTTGAAACTTTTGAAAAGCGGGAAGTTGATATTATCAACTTATACGAATCCTATAAGAGTATGGATCACGCTAAGAAACTTCTTGAGCGGGGAGAAATCACCGAAGATGTTCCTGAAATGAAGGGGATGGCTGAACTAAAAGCTAAGGCCTTGAAAATCATGGAACGCAAATTCGTGACCGCGCGTCAGGCTTTCCATCGCCATTCTCAAAGAAACGAAAATAGAAAGATGGCTGCAGTTCTTAATGAAATACAACGTTATTTTCCCGATAAAAGATGTAAATATTACCGCTGGGCGACTGTTCAGGAACGATCGATGCGAGATAAAGGAATCTATATACAAGGAAGCGAATGAAGTCGTTTTTAGGAGGAAAAGAATGAAGTTTTTTCTCTTCATCCTCCTCCTCGTTCTATCCTCATGCGTGAGCGATAAACAACTTGGAGACCGAGAGTTTTCCTTAACCAACTACAAAAAAGCCCTGGAGTTCTACGAGCTTGAGATGTCGGCCGATACCCAGGATCCAGAGGTCTTCGCGCAAGCCGCGCGCGCGTCTGTTCAACTAGGAAGTTTTGGAACTGCCGAACGTTTTTACGGGAAAGCGGTCGCTAAAGGAGCCGGTATTGAAGTCGTTCGAGAACTCGCCAAGTTTTATGTCAGAACCTCCAATTATGGTAGCGCTATCAGGGTCTACAAATACTTGCTCAATTTGGAGGAGGATAAACAACCCGTATATAACAACTTGGGAACCGCCTATCTTTACTCAGGCTCTCCCTTTGACGCCGAATCCTATCTTCTCATCGCGCAGCAGCTCCGACCCTCCGATCCTTTCCCTTATCTAAACTTGGGTCTTCTTTACGATCAAAATCTGAAGAAACGTTCTCGTGCGATTGGCTTCTATAAATGTTTTCTCGAACTCGCTCCCCGACACAACAGTCGCGCAAGTGTTAGCCAGCGTTTGGACGAAATGTTAGCAAAATCAAAAACGGAAGAGACCATTGATTGTACGATTCCTTATCGTGAACCCAGTCGTCATGTGAGCATCGAAGATTTCCGTCAGAAAATGAAGGAGATTGATGGTGCGGCAACAAATGAAAAAGCGGTCCAAAAAGTAAAAATCGAAAATATCAATAACGCGCTCGCAACCTCATTTTCAAATCCAAATACGTTGACCAAAGCCGCGTCACTTCTCTATCTCAAGGAAGATTTTAAAGGCGCCGAGGCGGAGTTTGAAAAACTGCCATTCAAAGCCTTTGACGCAGATTCGGCCCTTGCTTACGGCGATACCTTAACGCGTCTTTTCAAATTTTCCGAGGCCGTCACATGGCTTCAAATATCGGAGCGCTCGCGTCCAACCCCCAATGCTGTAAAGTTGCTCATCAATGCTTTGAGAAACACAAACAGAACATCGGAGATAGAACTTTGGTGCGAAAAATATAAAATACAAAGCCAGTATAAAGAAGCGACGCGCCAGTGCCCTATTTCCTTAGAAAAGGATGCAGTGAAGACAGACGAAAAACAAACCCTTCCCGAGTCAAAAACGAAGCCCACTAACCCTGTCAAAAAGGAATCCAAAGCTGGGGATCCAAAATGAACATGAATAGACGCTCCCCATTTTCCCGGCCGCTGCGCGACCCCAAGAATCGTATAGGTGCAACTGCGGTTGAGTACATGATTATGCTCATTCTCGTCGCGCTCTTTGTGATGGGAATCGTTCGGGTATTTGGCAACGCGATTTCTGAAAAAGTTTCGCATGCAAATTCGGGCATCGAAACGATGGCCGATCGACCAAGCGGTAGTGGTGAGGGTGTTGGCGGCGAGGCTTCAGGTTCAGCGTCGGGCGGATCTGGTTCAAAGAGCGGTGGAAGTGAGAGTAAATCAGGCTCGGGTTCGGCGCAAGGTAGCGCGTCGAAAAGCGGCGAAGGATCTAAAAAAGGTGGCGCGAATTCGGGTGGGAAAGGTAACAAAAACGCCAAGGGCAGTGCTAAAGCGGGATCCAATAAAAAAGGAAAGCGTATAAAAGGTAGCGCTTCGCGCTCAGAAAAAGAAGAAAAAGAAGACGATTCGGGCGCGGGTATTAATCCGCTCGTCTTGCTCATCGCCTTGGTTTTGGTTGGTCTCCTCATCTATGTGATGGTTGGAAAGAAGACATGAAGCCCTCGATCCCGCTTTCGAGTGTATGGATCAGCCTAAGCATTATGGGGAGTCTCCTCGTCGCATTTGTCGGTGGCGTCGGTCCCCACGATTATTGGTGGCACCTGGCAATGGGGCGGCGTTTTTCACAAAGCGGACACATTCCCGATACCAATCTTTTCCTTTATACCCGCCCCTTAGACGAACCTTTCTTCAACCAACCCTGGTTGGGTCAATGGCTGATGTATCAAATGCACGAGTGGGGCGGGCCGATTATCGGCTTGATCTTCTTGAGTCTGAGTTGCCTCATTTTTGCGCTCATTCTTTTGAAGACCTTCAAAGATGTGAAATTAGATCCGCGTTTGGCAAGCGTGATTACCTTTTTAGCGCTCACGGTTTGTAAACCGATTTTCTCCGTGCGAACGAGAATGTTTGCTATCTTGCCGATGCTTCTTATCACCCATCTCCTTTTCAAATATCAACGTGGGAAAAGTACGGCCAAATCGTTATTTTGGATTCCCCCTCTCATCGTATTCTGGGCGAATACGCACGGTAGTTTTGTGGTCGGTGTGATGATGACCTGGCTGCTTTTCGCTGACCGTCTTCTCTTAACCTTTGGCGTTGGAGTTCGTGAAGAATTAGAGACGAGAGCCTCTCTCAAACATGTGACCCTGTTGGCGATCGCAAGTACGCTAGCTGGGTGTGTGCACCCCTATGGAATAAAGGTATATACCTACGTTTTGGAATTGGCGATCTTCTCCAATGTCGCAACGACCGTTACAGAGTGGCGACCGCCCTCGATCCAGGAAGGTATTGGTGTATTCGTTCTGATTCTTGTTCTTCTCTGTCTCGCTCTTTTGTTTCGCTTCCGCAAAGCCTTATCCATTTTCACCGTTTTAATGTGTGCCTTAGGTATTTATCTGGGCGTTTCCGCTCAACGAAGTTTACTTTTTTTTGGCATTATTCTCCCTTTTGCTCTCGCTCCATTTTTGGGGGAACTCGTTCCCAAGAAAGAAGAGGAACGTGCGACGACGGTCGAAAGTTTCATTAATGGAACCCTGATTCTTGGACTTACGGTGATGTTATTTCTTTCTTTTCCGCTTTTTCGGCCTCAAACTCTGATCGATTTTTTTCCGCCGACGCGAAGAGGCGCGCCAGGTGCCGGTGTTTTTTCCGACGGAAATATTTCTCCTACTATCGTCGCTCGCTCGAAACGGGTTTTTCATGCGCAAGGGATTGGTGGACAAATAGAATGGATTTTTGACGGACCCGCGGCCTTTGTGGACCAAAGAATGGAGTACATTCCCCAGAGTGTATGGGATGAGTATTACGTTGTGTCGAAAGCAAAAAAGGGATGGTCAAAGGTTTTGGAAAAGTATGAAATCGATACGTTAATACTTCTTAAAAAAGAACACGCAAATCTCGTGAAAGCCTTGCTCGATAGTAAGCAATATTACCATGACCATGCTCAGGATGAGGGACCTTACGTGGTCTTTCGTTCATTCGATCGCTTCGAGAACCCACTTAAATAGGCTGATCGAGAGGGCAAGAAAAACCACATCCACGGCAAATAGAACTTTTAAGTAACTGAATAGGTTAAAATGCGGATCGCCCAGGAAGATATTTTTCGTGACGACCAAACAGCCGATCATGAGGGGAATGATGAGGGGATAGAGGAGGATTGGAATCATGACATCACGTAAACGGCTGTTGACCATCATCGCCGATACCAAGGTCGCAAGGGCGGCATACCCGATGGTTCCCGCAGCGATGACTGCAAAATAAGCCCCCGCATGAGACAAGATGGGGACGTCGAATAGGAGTGCAATCAGTGGAACGAGGACAACTTCGAATGCGGCGATATAAAGCAAATTCAGAATGAATTTTGCGATGAAAATACTATGCCCTGCGCCGGGTACCAAGGCGAGTGCGCGCAGACAACCTTCTTCTTGTTCCTGGGCGAAGGTACGTCCGATGGCAATTGTTGCGCTAAATATGATCGATATCCAAAGTACGCCCGGAAAGACAACAGCTTTAGGGTCGATACTTCTTTGTATATCTTGTAGGGCTAGAAATTCCGCAAATTTTTGATAGAGGAGGGGATCGTCGGGAACATAAAAACCGAAGGTGAAAATGATAAGAAGTACGACTGAGAACGCCAGGGTCGATATTGTGACTTCTTTGGTTCTCCACTCACGTAAGAGGTCCTTGGCGACGATCGTCTTGATTTGTCGAAGGGTTCTACGTGCGCTCATTAAGTAAATTCAGTGACAATATCTGTAAGAGTCGATTTGCCGTCGTACACAATTTTTCCGGCCTTGAGCATGAGTACACGATCAAAATATTCCTCGCCGATGGAAACATCATGCGTGATCATGATGAGGATCTTCCCTTCCTTTTTTAGCTTGTTGAAAATTTTCAACATGTTTTTTCGGGATTGAGGATCGAGGCCGGTGAGAGGTTCATCCAAAAGAACGATAGATGGATTTTGAATCATAGCTCGTGCGATGGAGATACGTTGACGCATTCCCCTTGAGTAGCTTGCCACGCGATCGTTGGACGCTTTTTCCAAATCGACACGTTTGAGCCATTCATCAACGACTTTGGGATCGACACCGTACATTGTTGCAAAAAATACTAAATTCTCTCGACCGCTGAGATCGTTATAGAGAAGTGCATCGTGGCTTACCCAGCCAATTTCATTTCGATGTTTTTTCGCAAATTTGGCGAATGGAATCTTATCGTAGGTGATTTTACCACTTGTTGGACGGTCGACCGTGGCTAGGATATTCATGAGAGTGGTTTTCCCTGCGCCGTTGTGTCCGAGTAGCACGCTAAGTTCGCCAGATTTAAATTCCGTATTGATACGATGAAGGGCAAAGGAGCGCCCATAGACACGTGAAAGATTTTCAAGACGAATCGTTTTCATTTCTAGGCGTCGTTGGCACTCATTTTTTTCAGGATTAGCGCAAGACGTTCTCTTGTGATGAAAGTTTCATTCTCGTATTCGCTTTGGGTGATGGTTTTATCTCGTCGTTCTTGATCGAGGAGAATGAGTTCATCAAGTAGTGTGCGTTTCTCACCTTCGAGGGTGCTCGCGATTTCTTTCGATGAGGGACGTTGAGCGGATACTTTTGTAGTGAAAAAGAACGCGAATATGGCGCAGGTTATCCCGACGAGAAGAACATAATATGGAACCATCGGTCGATGGAATGGTAAACCCTTCAACTGAAAAGTGTATTCTTTTCCGGCCTCAACTTCCAACCCTCTCGCGCCGATAAAATCAATATCGGCTCTTAAACCAAAAATGCCGCCGCCTCGTTCTGTCTCTTTGAAGCCTGGCGGAAAAAGTTGAAGATTGGAAAGACGAGGTACTTTTTTGAACTTCGTTTGGAGAGGCAGAATGACTTCAACGTTTTCGGTTTTATAGTCCATTTTCTGTTTGTAAACATAGGTCTGGGTCTTGACCGGAATAGAATAATGAACCTGAATTTGGGCTGTTCTTCCTGGTAATAAAACGCCTCGCCAGTAGATTGTACTGTTAACAACGAGGTTGGATCCGGAACCGAAAGCACGAATACCCTGGGCTTTTATTGGCACCGTGATCGGTAATCCTTTTTCAAATTGTTTCCCTGGCAGCATCGTCGTATCGATGGCAAATTCTGAGCGATTCACGATAGAATAGGTTTGCCGAAACACGAGATAGCTTTCCCAAATTTCGACAAGAGAGCGCAGATTAGAGATGACGATTTTATTGAGGTTGACCGATCGTTCGTAAATTTTTAAGGGGATAATACGATTTGCTGACGGAATTTCCGGAGGAGAATCGAAAACGATGCCACCGTGGGAAACGATGGCGTGTAAACGCAGGCCTTGTTCCGCAAGATTTTTGGGAATGGCAGGAAAGGTGGCGATCCCTTGTGAATCACTGAGTGCGGTCCACTCAAATTTCGGTTTTGGCGCTGTGGGCTCAAAAGGACCACGGGCTCGAGCAGCGCGTAAAAATACGGGCTTCCCCGCCCCTTCGTTCGCAAGAGAAGCATGGCTAACGTGGACCTGGATGGTCATTGCATCTGCGGGCTTAACTTGAGGGGTTGTCGTTGTAAGGGGTTCAGGAGGCAAACGCAGGGGAATATTGGTTTCCGGCGCATAGCTTTGAACTTGGGCGAAAAGGGGAAGGGTGATGCATAGAAATAGCGAAAGAACGCTGAATCTCATCAAGTTCAAGGTTGCCGTTTTAGGGGGGGGAGTCTGGTTCATTCTTCTTCGCCTTCGTCGGACATCTGAAAATATTCGGGATAGCTCTCAAGGAGGAGTGCGTCAATGCGTTCGTCCCAACCTCGACCACCGTGTATTATATCTAATTTTTTCATAACACCGATGGCTCGGTTTTCAACGCGTTTTCGATATACTTTATAATCGCTTTCTACAATTTTTTCGCTTTGATATTCTAATTCAAGATCGCGCAAGGCGTTAACTAGCACGTACTTTTCGGCGCTCAAGAGTTCGACTTGTTGAATCTCAGAGTCGAGAAACTCAAAGCGCCAGTTGCTTAAAGATGAACTGAGGAAGGGCGAAATCGTCATATAGATCGCTACGATGGTGAAGATGACGCTGATTAATCCAACAAAAAGGGAAACGCTCATTCTGCGATTTCTCCTCGCATTAACATGTGTTTTTCAATTCGTTTCGCGTTTCCCCAGTTACTATTGGCTTCAAACATCATGATGCCTAAGGGCGCAAACGTTAAAAGGAGTACGGCGGTCACGACAGCAATTTTTGCCATTTTTCCAAATATGTTTTTGGACGGAGCCTGGTTTTCCCGCGTGGGCCACATCGTGATAAGCGTCCCAAAAACCAAGACGAGCCCGCCGAACCAAAACCACCAAGTGAAAGGGCCAATAAAAACCTTTAAAGCGACCGTATTCCCGCTGGCGTCGTGATTGACTAGCGCTACATAAAGATCTTCAAGTGGCGAAGATTTGATATCAATTTCACTGGTAGGTGACATGGGGGATGCGTAAAATTTCGCTTTTCCGGGATACATTTTGTAAATCTCTTTACCATTTTGCTCCACCGAAATATTAGCCATAACTAATAATTTTTCCGGATCGTTACGTTCGGTCAAGCCAAGATAGTGCAAGGTATAATCACCAATGACAACAGATTCACCGCGTTTTAAAGAAACATCGGTTTCAATTTTCATCGCATTTCCGGCGAAAGCCAAATAGGCACATAGCATTCCAAGATGAATGACATAACCTCCGTAACGCCGGCGTTGTTTCATTGTTAAACGAACAATTGCCTCCGTGAGGGTTTCATCGTGCATTTTTCGTCGCGCATTTACGCCTCGAAAGGTCTCCTCGAAGATGACAGCAGTAGCGAAAATGATGAGCACGACGGCTGTGATAGAGTAGGCCATATCGTTAGGCGAGGGAATGATACCTAGAAACTGTCCTCGAAAATGCCAGTAGGACCAAATGAGGCTCGGTGATGCGACTAGTGTAAAGAGAATCGGTTTGACAAAGTTCTTTTTGAAATTTTTCATCGTTGCTTTACGCCACGCAATTGCCGTTCCGACTCCCATTAAAGCAAGAAGAATAAGCCCCATCGGCACCATCCATCGGTTGAACCACATCGGTCCAATGGCGACTTCTTGGTCCCAAAAAAATTCTTTTGCGCGCGGCCATAGGGTTCCGAAAAATACAATAGCGGTCATGGTTATAAACAACCAATTATTGAAAATAAAAGCCGCTTCACGACTCACCGGGGAATCTAATTTCCTAGCTGATTTCATAGAAGGCCAACGCCAGACGAATAATCCCAAACTTGTAATGGAGAAGAACATCAAAAAGGCCAGGAAGTAGTTTCCTATGCCTGATTGAGCAAAGGTGTGGACCGATTGAATGAGCCCACTTCGGGTAATATAGGTTCCAAAAACGGTGAGCAAAAAGGAGAAAATCATCAGTGCAACATTCCAACGTTTGAGCATCGAACGCCGTTCTTGAATCATGAGAGAGTGAATCAATGCGGTGACCATCATCCACGGCATGAACGCTGCATTTTCGACGGCATCCCACGCCCAATATCCTCCCCATCCGAGTTCTTCGTACGCCCACATTCCACCCAACATATTTCCGATAGAAAGGAAGAACCATGGAACAAGAATCCATGAACGTGCGGCGATAACCCATGCATTAGAGAAGTTTTTCGTGATCAATGCCGCGATTGCAAATCCAAAAGGAATCGTCATTGAGGCTAAACCTGCGAGCAGGCTCGGGGGATGAATCACCATTTTGGGGGTTTGGAGTAGGGGGTTGAGACCCTTTCCTATGGTCGGATCGTCGATGATATGGAAGGCCTCAAAGGGGTTTGAGACGAAGACCAAAATAAAGAGCAATCCCAACATGACGGATAAACTGGTCACCGCCACCCATGGCATTAGATCTTGATATCTATTTTTGTTGGCGTTTAAACATAAGGTCAAGGTGACGGAGATGACGGCGACCCAGAACAATAGGGAGCCCGCTTGACCGCCCCAAAAGGCGCCGATTAAGTAAAAGAGGGGCATGGATTTATCAGAAAAGCTGGCCACGTATTGGATGCTGAAATCATGCGTTAGCAATGCGTGAAGTAAGATGGCAGAGGCCGTGAAAACGAATCCCGACGCAGCAAAAGACGCAAAACGGCCAGAGTTTACGAGACGTTTGGTCCCTGACCTACCCGCTGCAATGTTCAAAGAAATAGCGATGACTGTTGTCCACATCGCAGCGTAAAGAGCAATTGTTCCAAGTAAACCCAAGGCAAACTCCTATAGTATCGTTCCAAAAAGTATCGTTCCAAAAAGATGGAAGTCTGTGAATCCTAACCTGCGTTAACTCGAACGGAAATTCAAGTTTAAAACGGCTTATTCACATGGACGAAGTGTATAGGCAAATGGAATGGATGTACAGCGTTCCAAAAATAAAAGGGTTAGCCTTTTAGAACGATCGAATTTGCAAATAGAGAGCAAGTCTTAATACCTTCCAGATCTGTCTTGACAGTTGGATAACAGCCTTTATTTATTAGCTACCTCTTTATTGGGGTTAACTTTTTAAAATATGTCTGGTCAATCGGCCAGCTAAGGAGACGCAACATGAGTGAATTTGACAATCTAATGGAAAAGTACAAATCCGAAAATGAACGACTTGAGCTTGGTCTTTCTGAAGACCTTCTTACTAAAGTTGCAAAAGGACTTGGACCTTCAATTTACAATCTTGATGCATCTTTGGTTTCCGGTGGAGATCCAGAGGAGCTTGCAACAGTTAAGAAAAACTACTTGATCAAGAAACTTGGTCTTGAAGATAGTGACGCTCTTGATACCGCTATCGCTGACGTTGTTGAAAAATTAGGAAAATCTAACCGTAACAAACATCGCGTCCTTTTCTACGCGCTTCTTTGCAAGCACTTCGACAAAGAGTCGGTTTACGCCTAGGCCCTTTTAATTTATAGAAGGTTCAGCGGGCTTTGCCCGCTTTTTTTGCGCTCGCCTAGTAATCGTCGTCTTCGAAGCAAGCGTCCTCGTCGATTTCATCCTCGAAATCCTCGGGGACGTTTTTCTTTCCTGTGGAAATTTCCTCAAAAATAACACAAAGAGGATCGGCTGATAAAAGTTTATCGTTGTTGATATAGGGCTGCCCCACGATAACGCGAAGGTCATCATGTTCTCCCGCTTTATACAGATCCATCATCGAAAACATAAATTTTTCATAAAGTTGAAAATCAAAGGAGCCTTGACCGCCATCAGGGAAGAGGAAGAAAGAAATACCAGAATGCCCAAACGACAAGTTGCCCCATGCATCAATGTCAATCCCATGCATCATCAATGTCAATATAGGGAGCGTCACTATAGATCGTTACGCTACTAACCTTTTGTTTCTGGATAATCTCGACGAGCTCCTCTTCCGTGCTCACTTTCACCACGCTCTTATCTTCCAA
>JALSKP010000326.1 GCA_026988815.1 Myxococcales bacterium
AATTTCGCCGCCAAAATCCATATTTTCCAAAAACACACGTACTTCGCTGGATATGATGCGTAGGATCTCCTTTCGCATCGCGTCCCCTTGATTGAGGAGAAACCCCATCGCTTCTTTGGGCTTCTTTTTATTTCCCTCAAGCGTTGATTTGGCAGCATCGACGACTTGATCGCGCAGACCCTCTTCGCCCGCAAGAATGTTACCCACACCTTGGACGACCGTTTTCTTAATAATTTCTGGGATAATGGACTCAATGCCTTTCAGAATTCTGGAAGCCTCTTCGGCGCCAAGTCCCTCCCAATCAAACCCCTCACTTTCCTCATCCGAGGAAGTGTCCGTGTTGTCGACCTTTTCCACTTTGCTCTTCGTCTTTTTTTTCGGCGTTGCTTTTTTCTTTTTTGTCATTTCTTTCTCACAAAAGTAGCCTTTCGTTGAGGCCCTAAGGATACCCAACAAATAGGAGTCTTGGAATAATCCTCAATTGCTTCAATAAAAATTTTCGCATTTTTTGGCAACTGCTTTAAATCACCAATCTTTGAAATATCTTCCTCCCACCCCTCGAAGGTTTTGTAAACGGGGATAACATTCTCGAGTGACTTGGCATCCCTGGGAAAAGAGGACGCGTTTTGATAATGCGTGCAAATCGAAATTTCTTCTAACCCAGAAAGAACATCCACTTTTGTCAATGCCCAGGCGTCAATACCGCTCACACGCGCTGCGTATCGCAGCGCGGCGATGTCTATCCATCCACAACGCCGCGGACGGCCCGTGGTCGCGCCAAATTCGTTGCCCACACGCTGTAAATGCTCGGCAGAATGTCCGGAAAGCTCTGTTGGGAATGGTCCTTCCCCAACGCGTGTGCAATAGGCTTTGGTGACGCCAATAACACGCTCTAAATTCTTGGCGCCTGTTCCAATCCCAATCGCCGCAGAGGCCGCGATGGTGTGACTTGAGGTCACGTAAGGATAGGTTCCAAAGGCGACATCCAATAAAACGCCTTGTGCTCCCTCCATCACGATATGCTCCTCGCGTGATATAGCCCCAGCGATTTCCAAAGAGGCATCCCCCAAAAAGGGGCGTAATTTTTCGCTCATTGGACCTAAAGTTTCTATTATTTCGTCCGTCGAAAAGGTAGGCGAGTTTAGCATTTTTAGGAGACAATTCTTCTCGAAAAGGACTTCATTTATTTTTCGACGAAGTTCTTCAGGGTCAAATAAGTCGTGGAAAAATACTGAACGACGGCCGACGCGATCTTCATAACAAGGACCAATGCCCCGCCCCGTCGTTCCGATCTTGGTCAGGTGTGGATTCTTTTCACGAGCGAGGTCCAAAGCCCGATGATAGGGTAAAACCAATGCGCTACCCTCATCGATAATCAAGGTCCCTTTTAGTAAACCTCGAGCCTTTAAGGCGTCGATTTCCTGACTCAAAGTCAAGGGGTCAATAACCACCCCAGCCCCGATAATGCACCGTGTTTTGGGGGTAAGGATGCCACTTGGAAGATGATGTAACACGGTTTTCACGCCTTGGACCACCAGTGTATGGCCTGCGTTATTGCCACCTTGAAAGCGGGCAACAACGGCGGCGCCCTCAGCAAAGTAGTCGACAATTTTACCTTTTCCCTCATCTCCCCATTGTGCTCCGACGACAACACTAATCAAATTTCTTCTCCTCGAAACACAGCTTGGGCCGCAACCAATCCAGCGCCTATTTCGGTACGATATCCGTTATCATTTAACGCACGTTCAAGCGCACTAAGTGCAATTAAAACATCCGAAAAATCTGCATATCCCATGTGTCCGATACGGATCAGAAAGGGCTTTAAACTTTCTTGGCCACCAGCAACGGTGACCTGATAACGCTCTAACATTGTCTTCACTACATCGGGCGCATTCACGCCATCGGGTACACGCAAAGCCGTCACCGCGTGCGAGGGTACGGTGGGAAAAAGCGAACACCCCAAGGCTTTGATGCCAGCGATGGTCGCGCGAGAAAGTTCTTCATGGCGATTGAAAAGTGCCTCGCGTCCCTCTTCTACCATTCCCGAAAGCACGCTATCGAGCGCGACGATCAAAGAACTTGCGGGTGTAAATGCGGTCTGATGACTGGGCGCTTTTTTTATTTCCTTTCGCAAGTCAAAATAATATCGACGGTGATCTGAATTTTCAATCAAAGGCCAAACCGATTTCCGGGCCGCGATAAATGCCAGTCCTGGCGGTAGGCTGAACGCTTTCTGAGAACCGGAAATAACGATATCCACGCCCCAATCATCCATCCGAATATCGTGAACACCGACAGCAGTTATACCATCCACGGCAAGTAAGGTTGACGGATAATCGGCGAGTAATCGCGCGACCTCTTTTATGGGATGATAAACACCGGATGATGTTTCGCTGGCACACATCGTAACCATGCCTACCTTTTCGTTCGCATCTAAAACCGTTTTCAAAGCATCGATATTAACGACCTCACCCCACGCCACTTCTAGGTCGAGAACCTTGAGGTCCATCGAGCTCGCCATTTCCGACCATCGCTCAGAAAATTTTCCGCCGCCTATACAAAGGACGGTATCGCCTTGTCTGGTAAAATTTGAAAACACGGCCTCGAAACTTCCGGTACCGCTACATGTGATAGAAAGCACCTCCCCTTCGGTTTGGAAGATCCATTTTAACTTGTCTTGGACACGCGCATAAATCTCTTTAAAGGCGGGTCCGCGATGATGGATGGCAGGACGAGCTAAAGCGCTCAGCGTTTCTGGTGAGATGGGTGTTGGCCCGGGAGCGATGAGGTGTTTTTTCATTTCTGAACCTAGGGTGTGCGTTCAGGTGATAGGTAT
>JALSKP010000327.1 GCA_026988815.1 Myxococcales bacterium
CGAAAGCCAAGAAGTTTTTGGTCGACAAACCATCGAGGGCATTGCGATGAAGCTTGGTCGCTCCTTTATTACGACCGGCGATGTTAACTTCGAAGACCAGTTTTCAAAAGCTGTACAGCAGGTTAACGAGGCCCAATTACACGAGGTTGCAAAAAAGTATTTCCGACCAGAAAACTGTTCGATCGCTTTGGTGTGTAACGAAAATGGTAAACCTGAAGAGCAATCTCTTCTAGATATCGTGAAAAAAAGCTACGAAAAAAGAAAGATCAATACAGATACGAAATCGAATTTTCGCTTAGAAAGTTTGGGAAATCTACGTGTCATCGTGCAAGAAGATCATTCAGTTGAAACCTTTGCTATTCGTGCGTTGACGATGGGTGGGTTGCGTTTTGAGGACGAGAAAAGCAACGGTATTAGTTCGATGTTGGCAGGTCTTTTGACGCAAGGGAATTCAACTTACGACGCGCTTGAATTTGCGACCGAAGCAGAATCGCGTGCGACCTCGATCCACGGAATTTCTGGACGCAATACGATAGGCATGGGAATGAGCGGCTTATCAAAACATATGGCCTTTACGCGTGATATGTTTGTCGACGCCCTTAAGAATCCAAGTCTTCTCGACGACGAAATCGAACATTCAAAACTTATGACCCTCCATGCGATTAAAGCACGCGAGGATAAAATCGGTGCCGTGAATTTCGATAGGTTTATCGCTGCTTTTTTCGGTGACCATCCCTACGCCATGTCAGCTGGCGGCAGCGAAAAATCTGTGAACGCTTTTGATCGCGAAAGTATTGCCGCCTTTATGAATAAGGCGTTTAAGGCGCCTTGGGTCATTTCGGTTGTAGGCGATGTGAACGCAGAGGAGACGATTGCATTTTTTAAAGATGCTTTGGCAGATTTCGTAGGTGCTGAGAAAAAACTCGCGCTGCAAAAAAGTCCTCGCGATGGACGATCCTGGCATATTGGAAACCTGGATCGAGAGCAGGCATTTGTCTCGGTTGGATTTAATGCGCCCGTCATCGGATCGCCTGATCAATACGCGATGGAAGTTGTCAATTCTATTCTTAGCGGCCAAGGCGGTCGCCTCTTTATGGAATTGCGAGACAAACAATCACTCGCGTATTCGGTTTACTCGAACATGCTTTTGGGCGTCGAGAGTTCGGCCTTTATGGTAAACATCGGTACGAGTCCTGAAAAAGTAGAACAAGCCATCGCTGGCATTGTGAAAGAACTCAATCGCTTCGCCGGAGATGTTAGCGAGGACGAAATTGCGCGTGCGAAGACCTACCTTGCGGGAACCCACGATATTGGATTACAGCGCAACGGAACACGCGCGATGGCCTTCGCTTTGGACGAACTTTATGGAAAAGATTACGATCGCACGTTGCGTTATGCTGAAGATATTGAGGCTGTTACGAAAGAGGACGTCATTCGATTTGCCAAGACCACCTTCAATTTCGACAATGCGGTTTTCGCAATCACGAAGCCTGAAAACGTCGACATTAGCGAAGAAAGCCTTGAGAGCATTTTTTCCTAATTGCGGAGGTACGGATACCGGCGTGTCCCTCAATTGATTGAATGACCTGCGGGCGACCACAGAGTCGCACCCTACAATTCAATGACCACGGCGACCATTCAACTTGACCTACTTTCCTGGGATGAGGACCGTCCAGGTATGTTCGGGGTACCAATATCCTAAAGGTAGGTTTGTGTTCCAGAAGGCTTCCACTAAACATGTTGTGGCTTTTTTATTCTGATGTGTTTGAGGGCGAATACCGACGATCTCCTGGGAGGTCGTATCTAAAAGTATCGTTTGTTCGCTCGTCATCAAGGGGCGGCAGCTATCAATGGCAGCGCTTAGATAATCTTCGATTTCTGGACGGGTCCTTACATAACCGCCACCACCTCGTCCCATCCCCGCCATCCCCATTCCGCCAGCACCGAATTCGCTGCGTTCAAAGCCAATAGTGGAAGGTCGTAGGCCAGGTTCGACGGCTAAAAACGATGTGACCGGCGAGACGACATTGGCATACATTGCGAGCTTAAGCTGTTCCTTATCTGTAAGTTCGGAATACATATCCAAACTAAAAACGAAGGCGGCGAGGGCTTTCGATTGGGTTGTGTTCGCATAAGATTTTCTTCGAATTGGTGTGCTCCAAAGCTCGCCGTAAAAAGAATAGAAATCAGGCGAGGAGGGATTAGAGGTGGTGGAACGTATTCCGCTTCCTTCAACCAAATCCTCGATCTTTTCTTTGTTTACCGACGCATTTTCAATCGAGGTTGGCCGAAGAAGATAGAGTGCTTTTTCCTTCAGTTTTGAAGTACGGTAGGCTGCCAAATCACCGGCATATAGCGCCACACCGCCGCGTTTTTTGGCGAGCGGGAAAAGCGGTGAACCATCATCGCGAATCATGTCGGGCTCCGAAGAATCAAAGACAATAACATGTAAAGGTGCCTTCTTTTTTTTGACGAGGCTATCGACAACATTTTGGGTATTCCACGAGGGACGAAAGCGCCCATCGGTTAAAATAATCGTCTCATGGGTTAAACCCTTTTGGGGTTTAGACCGCGTTTCTGTGAAGCTCAGCGCTTCGTCCAGATTGCTACCATTATGTCCTTGAATGGTAAGCGAGTTTAGTTTTTTGAAGAGATCTTTCGCTCGCCATGTTTTTTTTCCGTAAAGGTGAGGATGTCTATCGAATAGAACCATATCTACTTTCGCTCGGGGGACGAGTAAGAGAATTTCTCGCATTAGGCGCCGTACGCTTTCCGTTTTTTGTTCTGTCATAGAATGCGATGCATCGACGAGAAAAGAAAGATGTAGCTTCTTT
>JALSKP010000328.1 GCA_026988815.1 Myxococcales bacterium
CCAAGTGTGCCATCTTTATCATTATGCTCGTATGCATATACGACATAGCGATATACTTTTTCTCTCGCCTTGCTTATCCATTCACAGTTATCGCTTTTACGATCTGCCTTAGAGCCAAACCAACCGCAGGCGAATTTCTTTCCGTCATAGGCGATATCTTTTAGATCTTCTGGACCAACGGTCTGGGTATCCGTTACGGCAACTTTATTGAGGGTGGTGATTTCGTCAGAGATAAGAATATGCAACTTAATGCCTTTCTTTCCGTCTGGGTTGCTCACGGGCGCTTGAGCAAACGATTTAATGACTGCGGTTAAGGGCATGGGTTTTTGACCTTTTAACCAATCCACTTCGACAAATAAATCTTTGTGTTTTGGATCCGCTCCCAATTTTTTAAGATCTAGATCGATAACACCGTCGTTGTTTAGATCGATACCTTGGGTTTCCCAAAGATCACATAGACCATCGCCGTCGGTATCTTTTTTACACTCTTGTTCCTCTACGACAAAAAGCCTTAAAGTGCTTTCATCTCCTTCTTTATTTCCGACTTCCCATACCGAATTTTCCTCGCGACCGTCAGGGTGTCGAAAGACAACCTTAATCGGTCCCGCCTCACCGCCTGCAAAATTCGTGGCCGAAATCCAGTATTTTCCAGGATGAACCACTGTATTCCACACCACATGCTCGACGTGCGGATAATTTGCATCACGCATATCATCTTTGCATCCATCTTTATAACACGCAGGAGCGACAACTCGACCGTCCTCGCCGGTGGTTGCATCGCTCTTACCTGGTCCTAGTATGAGACCCGAAGGCGTTTCAACACGGAGGTCCAAATCAATGTTTGTCGGCCAAGATAGTGTAACCGTAACCAAGCCATCTTCAAGACAGTTGCCTTCGATACAAACATCGCCCTTATTACAAGACGAAGAATCAACACATCGTTCTGGAACCGCGGCGAATAAACTCGCAGGTGCAAGAAGAAAAAATAAAACTAAGATAAAACGTGTCACCCTCAACTCCTGATGCCGGACTTAACGCGATCATCCTACGGAATTCGTCTTCTTAAAACAACACTCAATCGCCCTAAAACGTCAGAAAAAGGCAAATTTTGTGGTTCTTCGAGCGAAAAAAATACCCGGTCAAACCGAGCATTCATAAAAAGCTAACTAAATAATTTACTATTCGACACGTTCAAAAAGTGCTGCCGCGCCCATGCCGCCACCGATGCACATCGATACGATTCCGTATCGACCCCCGGTCTTCTCCAAAGAACGAAGAAGGGTTCCCGCCATACGTGTGCCCGATACACCAAGTGGATGACCAAGGGCCAAAGCCCCTCCATGAATATTGAATTTTTCAGGAGGAACACCAAGTTCCTTTCCGCAATAACTCGCCTGGGACGAAAACGCTTCGTTGATCTCGAAAAGATCAATATCGTCAATCGTTAAATTCATCTTCTTCAATAAAAGACGAATCGCCGGAACCGGTCCTATTCCCATAATTTCTGGCGGCACACCGGCAACCTGGAATCCACGGTAATACCCCATCGGCTTTAACTTGAGCTCATCGGCTTTCTCTTTAGACATGATCACCACCGCCGCTGCACCGTCCGTGAGAGGTGAGGCATTGGCTGCCGTTACCGTCCCTTTGGGATTGAAGACGGGACGAAGTTTTCCTAGGCTCTCAAGCGTAGAACCCGCACGAGGTCCATCGTCTTTGTCCACGGTCACTTCTTTCCACGATCCATCCTTTCCTTGAACCCTCGTTTTGACCGGTACAACTTCACCAGCAAGAAATCCAGACGCCCAACCCGCCAACGCTTTTTCATGCGAATCGAGCGCGAACTGATCTTGGGTTTCTCGAGAAATATCAAATTTCTGAGCAACGTTTTCTGCCGTCGTTCCCATGGGTGTGTAAATTTCAGGATGGTTTTCCATCGCTGATGGATCTGCCGAAAATTTATTTCCTCCCATCGGGATCATCGACATCGTTTCAACGCCACCTGCAATGGCAACATCGTGCTGACCGAGCATAATACGCTCCGCAGCCTGAGAAATAGACTGCACACCGGATGAACAAAAACGATTCACCGTCAAGCCGGGAACCGTCACCGGTAGTCCCGCCATGATGCCAACCACACGCGCAATATTATTGCCTTGCTCGCCTTCTGGCATCGCACAACCCATGACGATATCATCGACATCGGCAGGATCCAAACCTTTGGCTTGCTCAAGCGCGCCCTTAATTGCGGCAACGGCCATTTCTTCCGGACGCGTATCTTTAAAAAGTCCTTTCTTCGCACGCGTAAAGGCGGTGCGAGAATAAGAGACGATAACTGCTTCTTTGATTTTCATGATCTATCTCCTAGTTCCTAAGTGGTTTATTGTTCATCAACATGTACTGCATACGCTCGCGGGTCTTGTCTTTGGCCAAAAGGTCCAAGAAGGACTCGCGCTCCAGGTCGAGAATTTGTTGTTCAGTTGTTAAAACATTGGTGGTCGTATTGCCGCCGCAAAGCACGCGCGCAAGCGCGGTACCAACGGTGCGGTCGTACTCTGAGACCTGATTGTTTTCGACCATACTGTAAAGTAGCATATCAATTGTCGAAATTGCCGATTCCCCAGGCAGACGAAATTTCATCTCGCGCGGTGGCCTCCATCCCGATTTAACCATTCCGATGACACGCTGTTTGGCGTAGTAGGCGGCGTGGGCTCTATTCAAAGAAATACCATCCATTGAACTCAAGAATCCGAATTCTTTGGCCTCTTCTGCGCTCGTGGCAACTTTGGCCATACCGAGGGTCATGAAGATACCTTGAAGAATTTTCATCGGAT
>JALSKP010000329.1 GCA_026988815.1 Myxococcales bacterium
TGATCGCCCTCACCCCAGCCCTCTCCCAGAGGGAGAGGGAGTTTCTCTTCCGAACAAAAATCCCCTCGAATACCACAAGGACACAATGAATGGTCATACTAGAATCCCACCCTTTTTGATCACACTATCTTTCTTAGAAGGAAATACTCAGCTTTAGACCGCCCGCCTCGTAGATGCGGTCCGATCTCAGATCGTGATTGAGCATGATCGATATTTTTAAAGCCCTTTTGAGATCACTATTATGGCGTTTAACGCCGTAGTAGGACGTGATGGGCGCACTGATGTAGGCAACACCCGCTAAGAGGCCCGCACCAATATAAAAATCGGATTGATCTGTAGAAAGGGCATAACCGGCAAAGAGCGTGGCGAAAACCATCGCGCTAAACATCAGGGTGCCTATGAAAGCCTGATCGGCGTAAAAATTTCCTAGACCGGGTAATAGAAGGGAATATCCGATTGCTTTTGCAGGGCTAAGTTCGCGCGAATCATAGATTCTTCTGCGATGATTTTCGTCCATAAAAGTGGATCTTTTGGCCGGTTCTTCCCTTGTTTGGGCGATTAAAGGTTGGGCTTTGAAGGCCGTTGTGATGAAAACGAGGCAAAAAATGGTGAAGAACTTTAACAATATCATCTCCGGTCTTTCGGATATCGAGAATTGCTTATAAGACCATTGTGAAAGTTTATCAATTAGGTCCTTTAGCCCTTCATTCACTATTATCGTCTCCTACACTCTATGATCCATTCAAGCGCGATTGTGCCCGAGCCAGAAAATATTGGGGAAGGGACAAAAATTTGGCATTTTTCTCATATCAGAGCGGGCGCAAAGATCGGCAAAGCTTGCACGATCGGGCAGAACGTTTACGTCGCCGCCAACGTATCGGTTGGAGACCGTTCCAAGATTCAAAACAACGTCAGTTTATTCGACGGTGTGCGTTTAATGGAAGATGTATTTATTGGTCCGAGCGTCGTGTTTACAAATGTAAAACGACCGCGAGCGCACATTGAACAGAAGGCCTCTTTTCTTCCCACACATATTGGAAAGGGGGTTACGATTGGCGCGAACGCGACGGTTATTTGCGGTATTCAAATTGGGGAATTTGCATTCATTGGTGCTGGTTCTTTGGTAACCCAATCTCTTCCCCCCTACGTCATGGCCCTTGGTTCTCCTGCAAAAATAGTAGGTTATGTTTGTAAATGTGCATACGATTTACATCCGGGGGAAAGATGCCAGCAATGCGCCTTAAACTATGAAGATGTGGCCCCATGATTCCTCTAAACGATCTCGTTCGAGACCAACTTGATATCCAAGATGAAATTGAAAAGCGCGTATTAAAGGTGCTTCGATCGGGACGTTATATTATGGGCGAGGAAGTGGCGTTCTTCGAAGATAGTTTTTCATCTTTTCTTTTCGATCCGATTTCTTTGCCAGAGAATCTTCCGATAAGTATCGCGACATCTTCGGGTACGGACGCACTTTTGATGGCGCTTATGGCGCTTGAACTTCATCCCGATGAGGAGGTGATCATTCCTTCCTTTTCCTTTGGCGCTCCGGCCGAGGTTGTGAAAAGAGTCGGCGCAATAGTACGTTTTGCTGACGTGGACGAGGAGACCTTTAATATGACCGCGCAAACCTTGGAAGCCAGTATTGGACCGCAGACAAAAGCGGTGATTGTTGTGCATCTGTTTGGTCAATGTGCGGCAATGAATGAAATTACAACTCTGTGTCGAGAGCGAGGTTTATTTTTGATCGAGGATTGCGCACAGGCAATCGGCGCCACACATCATCACCAACCGGCAGGCACGATGGGAGATGTGGGGTGTTTTAGTTTTTATCCAACCAAAAATATTGGAGCCTGTGGAGATGCAGGAGCGCTCGTGACGAGGAATAGAGATCTGGCTGAGCGTATAAAACTCATTCGAAACCACGGGTATAAGCACAAATACCGCCACGAAATAATCGGCGGTAATTTTCGTATGGACGAGATTCAAGCGGCGATTCTCAATGTGAAATTACCCCATCTTTTAAAGTATACGAAACGACGTCGGGAGATCGCCGACTACTTTTCCTGCCATTTTAAAAAGATAAACTCGCCTACTTGTTTGGAAGGGAATTATCATGTTTATCATCGTTATGTGGTTCGCAGCAAAGAGCGAGACGCGTTGATTGAAAAACTAAACGCATTCGATATTAGGAGTGAGGTTTACTATCCGAAAGCGCTTCATGAACAATCTTGTTTTGACGCTCCTGCCCGTCTTCGGATTTCTGAAAAGCTGTGTGAGGAAAGTCTTGCTTTACCGCTTTTTCATTCAATGCTCCCCTCGGAGATGGAGCAGATCGTCGACCTCCTTGAGCGATGACGCTTCCTCAATCTGACCTCTATGAGGAGGTTGTCCGTCGACAGGTGCGACAGGGACCAGGCGAGCATTGGCTGGCCCTCATAGATCGTATTCTTTTGGGGGAGGAAAAGGAGTGGTTAGAGATTGAAAGAACCTATCCGCACGCCACGGGTTGGCTTTTTCAATATGCGAAAGAGGCCGCGCGAAAGAACATAAATCGGCAAAATGAACAGGGTGCAAAGGCGCCAACATCGTTTAGCACGACGCAAATATTTACGCCGCGTTGGGTGGCTGATCGTTTATGTGAAATTTCAATTGTATCCCCTTTGCAGTCTGTTCACGACCCGGCCATGGGTGCGGGACAATTTCTTTTGGCGGCCTATGATCGTCTCAAAGAGTTGGGCGCCCAACCCTGTCAGGCGGCGGCTCTGATTTCTGGAAGTGATCTCGATCCGGAGGTACTGAGGATCGCGCGTTTTGGTCTCAGAACCC
>JALSKP010000330.1 GCA_026988815.1 Myxococcales bacterium
AACCAACCTTTGCCGAAGCCCATTATAATCTTGGTTTGATCTATACGGGATTGGGACAAAACGGAAAGGCGGAGCAGTACCTTCGAAAAGCAAAAAAAATCGATCCAGATGTTTTGGATTACACCGTTGCTTTGGGTCGCGCGATCGCCGTGAACGGTAAGTTTGATGAAGCCCAAAAGTTGTTCGCCGAAGTTGTGGCAAGAGAGCCCGATAATTTGAATGCGATTAACAATCTTGCCGTACTTGCCTTTCGAAAAGGCGATAATAAAGAAGCCTTGAAGTTTCTTCAGACGATTCTTCGTGAAGACTCTGAAAACGTTGGAGCGTTGACGACCCTAGGTCAGGTGTATCACAAGGAAAATAACCTTTCTCTTGCGAAGTATATTTTCAATCGTGCGATTAAAGTCGATAAAACGAATCCCGACCTACATAATAATTTAGGTTTGGTTTACATTCAGGAAGAAAAAATCCCTCAAGCGGTGGCCTCGTTTAAAACAGCAGTTGCCAGCGATCCCAACTATCTTCAAGCTCGCTTGAATCTGGGAACGATTTTGCTGGAATATCTTGATTACGATCGAGCCGGAGCTCAATTTTCTGAAGCGGTCCGCATTGCGCCCGAGCATTGTGTTGCACACCTCGGAAATGGGGCGACTTTGTACGCGTTAGGAAAGTACGCAGAGGCAGAGAAAGAGTATATTTTCTACACGGAACAGTGTGATAAAGAGCACGTTTCAAGTTATGAAAGATTGGCAAAATTGAACGAGTCCTTTTTGAACAATCCTAATAAGGCGATTGTCAATTATGAGAAGTTGGTAGGTCTGACGAAAGAAAAAGAAAAAATTACGCAGTACAATGCGATGATCAATTTTTTGAAATCACAAACGGCTCAGAAGGCGCCAAAAGAGCCCGAAGAGACGAAAGAAGAGACGCCAAAAGAAGAAAGCAAAGAGTCGGGCGAGTAATAGTTGCAACTTCGTTGACGGTCGGTCAGCGAATTTGTAGGATGTTCACGGCGCCCCATAAACAAAGGAAATAGATGCAACGCATTACGGCAGTATTAGGCTTTTTAGCCATCGTTTTAATTACCTCAACGACTTTCGCTCAAGATAAGCCGAAATCAAAATTTTACGATTTTGATGACATGCTTATTGATGGGCAACTAAAAATTCCCGATGGAATGCGGGCCGAAGCCAGGAAGAAAGCCAAATTTAAGCGTTTGCTTAATTTGAAGAAAAGTTTTTTGTCGAGAGTAAGGAACACCGCAGGCGAACGAGCGCTCCAATAGCATTGGGACGAGATAAGGAGAGTTAATGAAGATAGTCTGTGGAAGTTGTAGTGCGAAGTATTCGATCTCTGACGATAAAGTTAAGGGAAAAGTCTTCAAAATTCGATGTAAGAAATGTTCCAATGTGATCGTTGTTAAAGGCGGTGTAACCGAAGAAGCGGCGCCCGAAGTTGCGGTTGGTGAATGGTTTGTCGTCATCGATGGCGAGCAAGTTGGTCCGATTAACAAAGACGAACTTGAGGGCTATTTTCTAACCGGAAGAATCAATGGTGTAACCTACACCTGGCGTGACGGGATGGCCGATTGGATTCCACTTTCCGATGTTCCAGAATTTTCTCACCTTTCACCCGTTACGGCGAGTCCAGAAGCAGCAACAAATGTCGTTGATGCATCACATTATCGCGCAAATTTGAGTGATAACGATGCGACAATTTCCGAAACAGCAAGTTCGTTAGGCTTGTCCGCGAGCGCAGACCCTTTCGGGTCTGACCCCGCATTTGGTGGAGCGGCTCAGGATCCCTTTGGGGCTCCCGATCCTTTTGCCGACAATAACGAAGCTGTAGGGGCAAACGATCTTTTTAATGCCGCACCAGCCGATCCCTACGGCGCCAGCGATCCTTACGCCGCAAACGATGCTTACGGCGCCAGTGATCCTTACGGTGCAAGCGACCCTTATACGTCCAACGATAGCGATCCTTATGCGTCTAATGACAGCGATCCTTACGCATCAAACGATGCATTTGCCTCAAATGGTGGTGGTTACGCTGCACAAGATCCTTATGCGGCCCAAGATCCCTATTCAGAGCCCGCTGGATTTCAAGCGGCCTCAGCCGACCCTTATGCGTCCGAATCCTACGATGATCCATTTAGTAATGGCCAGGGCGCAGCGATAGATTCTATGGGGAGTGGTGGATTGTTCGGAGCCTTCGATGACGAACCCGCGCCTCAACAACAGCCCCAAATAAGTAGCTCGATGGGTGGTAACGATATGGTTGGCGTGAGAAACGAAAATTCGGTTCTCTTCTCCCTTTCAAGTTTAGACCAAGTTAAAGCCGTTAATCCGAGTGCTTCCGTGAATACCATGGATACGACCAATGGTATCGGTGAAGGCTCTGGCCTCATTGATATCCAAGCTCTGGCTGCAGCGCATTCTTCTTTATCTGGCGGCGGGACCCCCGGGTCACCTGGCGGTGGATCTCCCGGTGGTCAAGTCGATCCCTTTGCGCATGGTACGATGGCGATGCCAGCTCTCATGCCGATGGGATCTCATAAATCCAACACCACGCTCTATATCATTATTGGCGTAGTTTTGTTTCTGCTGCTCGCCGCAATTGGTGTCGCAGGATACGTCTTTACGCGTCCCAACCCCCTTCCTGAAGTCGTAACTAAAGAAATTATCAAAGAAGCGCCTGCAGGCGTGACCAAAGAAGAACTCATGAAGTTGTTGGCCGAAGCAAAAAAGAGCGGCGATGGTGAATCCACGGAAAAAGCCAAAGAGAAAATCGCGGCTTTGGACAAGATTGAAAAAGAGGAAGTGAAG
>JALSKP010000331.1 GCA_026988815.1 Myxococcales bacterium
CTATGCTCCAAATAATCGAATGCGTAGCCCGAAGATGGCAAAAGAAAGAGTAATATCGCAATGGAAAAAGACCTTCTAAAATGAGAGTAAAAATATAAAAGGTTCTTCATAATTTCCATTCTTAGCGGAGGTTCTCGAAGACGCCCTGACTTGCGATAAGGCGGTGGTAGACTCCCTTACTATCCAAAAGTTCTGCCGGACTTCCCGACTCCACCACCTTCCCGCTTGCGATCACAACAATTTTGTCAGCAACGGCTACTGTCGACAATCGATGCGCGATGATAATCGTCGTTCGATTTTCCATCAATCTTTCTAAGGCTTGTTGAACCAGCGCCTCGCTTTCTATATCTAAAGCCGAAGTCGCCTCATCCAATATCAAGACCTGAGGGTCCTTCAAAATCGCGCGAGCAATAGCTACCCTTTGCTTCTGGCCGCCGCTCAAACGCACGCCTCTTTCACCAATAATCGTGTCCATCCCGTCGGGGAAAGTGAGGATAAACTCCCACGCGTTGGCATCCTTGAGCGCTTGAATAATGTCTTCTTCATTGGAGTCAAGTTTACCATATTTAACATTTTCTCGGATACTTCCCGAGAATAATATAGGTTCTTGAGCGACAATCCCAATGGTCTGGCGCAAATCGTGAATATCAAATTCTCGAATATCAATACCATCAAAGCTTACACATCCTTCTTGGGGATCATAAAAACGCATAACAAGGTTTGCGATGGTGGACTTCCCCGAACCGGAAGGACCAACAAAGGCGATTTTCTCACCGCTATTGATTGAAAAATTCACCTCCGATAATGCCAAAACGCCAGGGCGTGTAGGGTAGGCAAAACTGAGGTTTTCGAAGCGAACTCGCTTTTGTATTTTTATCTCTTTAGGATTCTCAGCGCTTATCAGAGCATTGGGTCTATCGATAAGTTCGAACACGCGCTCGGCTGATCCAATCGCTTTCATGAAATCTGACCAAAGGCTGCTCAATGCGCCAAGGGCAACGGCGACCATCAAGGTATAGAGCAAAAAAGCTGTTAACTCGCCAGCGCTCATTTCTTTATTCATCACCAATTGCGCGCCGTACCAGAGAATCACACCGATGGTGGCATACCCAAAAAACGAGGTAGAAGCCGAAAATGCAGCGCGGTATTTTGCCCGTACTTTTGCCGTTTCAAACGCGACTTCCACGGCTTCTCCATATCGACCGGCCTCACTTTTTTCGCGATCAAAACTGCGTACCGTCCGAATACCGCCGATAGATTCGTCGGCGACCGAGGTCGCATCCGCCAACCTTTCCTGCACTCTCTTTGAAAAACGACGTACTTTTCTGCCAAAATAGACAGCTAAAAAAACCACTGCAGGAACAGCAACAATCATCACCGAGGCAAGTTTCGGCGAGCTAATGAAAAGAACAATAATTCCGGCAATGGCTTGAGTAGAATATCGAAGTGCCATCGACAGGTTGGAGGTCACCGCATTTTGTAGGATTTGCGTATCGGAGTTCAAGCGACTCATCAGTTCGCCCGTTTTGGTCTCGTCGAAAAAACCGATTTCCATTCCAAGGATAGATTCGTAAAGTTGCTTACGAAGATCGCTTACAATGCGATCGCCCACGATCGTAAAAAGGTAATAGCGCATCGCCGTAAAAAAGGACTGCGCTAAGAAGACGACAAATACTATCGCGCCGATTAGGAGGGGATCGACATCGCTTGTGCTCGTGAACAAATCATCGACACCGATACGTGCCGCTTGAGGATACAAGAGGCCTAAGGCTGCGCCCAAAAAAAGCGCAAGCGTGGCAAGAGACAGAATTTTAATATGAGGTTTTGCCAGGCCCATGATCCGTCGAAGATTGACCTCGCGCGTCGTTTTTGTATTCAAATTTTTGCTATTCAACTTATGGCGTCGTAGATAGGAGTTCGTCCAAGGGACGTCTAGCAGATGAGTTTACCTTTTCTGCATAACCAACAAAAACTGCACCGATAATTTCTTGATGGTCGCGGTCAATATCTAGCAAGGCGTAAAGTTCATCAGATCGGGTAAATCCGCCGGTCGACCATTTCGAACCCACACCTTCGCTCCATAGCGCTAAGGAAAGATTTTGGATGACGCAAGCACAGGCGGCATAATCTTCCTTTCTACGATCTGGATTCTCCGATAGTTCTTGAACCACGATAAGCATCTCGGGTGAGGACCCGACCTTTCTACGGATTTTAGAAAGCGCGGTCTCACTGAGATCGTATTGGCGGCCTTTAAGAAAAATCGCAATATCGGTGATCTTCTCACGTGTCTTTTCTCCGATGAGGATAAAGCGCCAAGGGTTGGAGAGTTTATGATTGGGAGCAAAAATAGCAACCTCAAGTGCACGCTTGAGAAGATGCTCAGGGAGTTTTTTCGCCTCATAAAAATGAACCGTTCTTCTTTCTTTAATCGTCGTGAATACTGTGTTCATTTTATGGAGCCTTCTTTTTGAATTGTTTCAGGAAAAACCTCAAGAGAAACGCCATCGATCGCTTTCGTAATCACTGCTGTAATCGCAGCTTTTCTTGTCTCGGCCAACGCAAGTTCATCGGCCCTTTCTCTAATTGCAGAAACGGGTAGAACCTCCGATTCTACGCGAGCGCGCAGAAGGGTCACAAATAGGCTATTGCCGATTTTTACTGGGCGCCCAACTTGGTCTATCTTCGACCTTTGGTGTGCCTCCAGAAGCGGAACCAGAAATATCCACCCCGGGCTTTGAACTTCATTGCGACCAAGAACCTTTAGGGTAACGCGGAGGTCGACTTTGACACCTTTGGGTAACTCCTTTTTCACGTTTTGA
>JALSKP010000332.1 GCA_026988815.1 Myxococcales bacterium
GCCAAGACCCGGTGTGCGATTTTTTTGAAGATACAGTGAACGCACGAGAGGGCGATCTTAACATCAAAGAAATGACGGTCGCTCCCGATGGGACGCTCTATTATATCGGGGGAGGAAGAGGCGTAAACGAACCCCATCCTACATTAGTTCGACTAAGTGAGGGTAGACTGGAACGTCTATCCAAGACGGATGACCCCTTCGGACTCTCTGCGGGTCCTGACGGTGCAATCTACTATTTCGACCGCGTACCTGATTTTGATTCAAGTACGGTGGTACCACCTCGACCAAGCACGTTATTGACAATAAAAAAAACTATATGTTGAGAAGCTCTTCGGGGAAAGTCACACGTCCGGACTCGGCGAGATCGTTGAGAAAAACAGCACGTAGATATTCTCCTGGATCTAAACTGTGCTTTCGTGCCGTTTCGCAAAGTGTGTAAGCTATGGCGCTAAATTTTGCGCCATCGGGACTTTTGCTACCATGAAAATTCTTTCGTCCTCGCACCCTCAATCCTCCAGCCTTCCGGCGAGACGATTGCAAGTTTATTTTGTCCGGATTCAGATTCGGAGGCGCCGGATTTAATCTTAACGGGTTGCAATTTTATGGGCTTTTCCTGACGTCCTTTTGCGTACCAATTTTGAATCGTCGTTTTACCAATGTTCAACTTTTTCTGAATCAAATACCAGCTTTGATCCGCGTCGCGACAACGCAAAATATAGTCCGTGGCTTCGAGACGAAGTGCTTCTGGATAGCGTCCACCTTGATTTGATTTTAGTTTTTCCGCGAGAATTTTTGCTTCGTTCATAAGATCTCCTTTTTATTTTAAAAGCGAAGAGTCTTAACAAAACCTTGTTTCAATTTCGATAACGTGGCTGGTCGATGTGGTACGATTAAATCGAGGTCTGGACCTTGGAAACTTTGCCAAAGAATCGAATCGTTTTTATCCATCGCCACGAATCTTCTAACTACATCAAATTAAAATATTTCAAAAATCAACAAATCTAAAGTTCGTCCTAATTTGCTTGCCATGCGCGTCTCCCGGTTGTTTTTAGCGAAGCGTTTGCCGTGCCGTGTGAAACAAGTTTCGCGACGGGAACGACGGTGCAGATCGTTGAGGAGTTTAGGTTCCACGTTGGCCGCAGCTTTGGGGAGCACTTTCTTCGCCCCGCTGGCGATTTTTCTGCCAGCGGTACTGGCCGTCTTAAATGCGCTGCCTTCTAATGCGACCGCAATACTCACGGTGATGAATAAATTGGCGCCCATTTTTTTGTCAATATTGTTGAACGTAAAAAGGGGCCGGCGAAACACCATTTTGGGCCGTATCCACCAAACACGCACCTAGGTTGAGAAGACCATTCGCAGATCTAAGATCTCCCATCAAACCATTTCCAACTTCTAGAATTTTTCCCTCGACAAGACCGTCGAGTTCTTTTTTTCCTTCCGAGGAATTCTTTAAAATCTGGCTATTTTACTTTCGCTCACGAGACCCTCGGTCGAGTTTGAAATTGTTTTTTTTTGTTTCCTTTCGCGGTCGAGTTTGAAGTCGTTTCCTTTAGTGATTCTTCATCGTTGATAACGTCACCGAAACGAAGGAGAATAGTGAACGTCTCCCCTTTTCAAGAAATTGGCCTTGTAACATCCAGGCACCAACCACGTTATTAGGCTGACCAAAAATCGAAATAATTCGTAAACCAGCTTAGGATAGCCACGCAACCTTGGGCATCTTAGGCATGACCTTCCTGTATCTCCACATCATATACAGGTTTGCTTTTACGATTGAGATCTATCCGCGTTTCTTAGGAGAGAAGAGCTTCTTAATCAAACCTATCGTAACCTCGTCGGGCTCTTCTTCAACTTCTTCTTTTGGAAAAGATTTCTTTCCTCGTTGACGATAGATCTCCTCAACCTCGGTCTTGTGTTTTGGATTAATGAGCACGTAGCGTTGGCTGGCCTCCAACAACAATTTTTCCATAATTTCCTTCGACACTATCTGCACTTCGTCTTCCCAATTGGTAAATCTCACCCCTTCAAAATCGCCATCCTCATCGTCAGGGTCTGGAAATTCACACACTCCCGTTTCATCTCCATAAATCACCCCTTCTAGCAAATTTCGGAGCATTGGAATAAATTTCGAGTCATCCATACTATTAAAAAAGCTCTTTGGAATAAAGTAAATGTCGTTTCGTTTTTGATCGAATAAGTTCGGTCTGTTTCTTTTCATCATTTTAAAAATCTGGGAAAAAGTTTCTAACGCTACCGTCGGCGTTAAAATATATTCTAAAACCACCAGAAGGGGCTTCTGCTTTTGTGCTATCCGCGTTTTGCGCAGCCTCTCGACCTAACAAAATAATTTTCTCCGTGGAAATGACCTTCGTATCATATACCGTTTTCCGAAAGGGGGAAGCGCCGTTTCCTTTAAATTTCCCAGTGAAATTTCCGGCCCTATCCTTGGCTGGTAAGCGATAACTCACTCGATAAATTCCTTTTACAGTCGGATGCTCTTCAAACTTGGTAATCTTAAGACCAAAATCAGAAACAGCCTTTCCAAATGCCTCTGTTGTATGCGCTCCAATCACCCCTTTCCTTTGCGTGAATCCGTCGATACTCGTCAAGTGATTTCGAATATTGGGGTTAAATCGCAGTGGAACTCTGGGCGTCCGCGCAGCCAAACCTTTTCGAGAGGTCGTAGAAGCGACATTGAGTGCGGAAAGGACCGCGCCAACTGCAATCGCTCCTCCAATATTTTTCACGGTCTGGGTTGGGCTCTTTTCGTCATAGAGCGAGTAAGCGAAACTGTCCATCAGTGCCAATGC
>JALSKP010000333.1 GCA_026988815.1 Myxococcales bacterium
CGACGAAGGGAAAAAAGAAGTGCCTGTGCAAAACTGAGTTTAAACTAAGATTTTTGAAATCCTCACGATGTTTCGGGCGACAGAGGCCGAACTTTTCTTTGTTTTTATCTTTTTCATATTTCTTCCCAAATTGAGTTTTTCCAACTGGTGGAAATCTTTCAACGCCGAGATATCCTCCAAAGAACAATTGCTGAGATTGAGTTCCTTCAACGTCCCCCCTTGATTTCAACTCACGCAGAAATGAAAGGTCCGGTCGTATGAAGTCCACAATTGCCAGGCCGATGATTTTGCCCTGCTTTGTTTTGTAGTAAGCGCCTTTCTCGGTGATAGAATGAATGGATCCTTTTATTTCCTTGCACTTGCGGCCTAAGATTTTTTCAATTTTTTCGATCACGATTTCTCCAAAAGATTGGTCACGAAGCCTATCTCAGGACGCGACTTTCGAACGCCAAAACCCTCCTTTATGTGTTTTGCCGATGATAGATGTTGGATTTGTAAACAGGCCGAGTTTAGGTCATTATTGCCCTACAAAACAACAATGAGTGCCTTATGAAACGGATGATTTGGGTCGCAATGGTGAGCTTATTTGGAGGGACTTGGGCATGTATCGATCTTCCATCGCCGAGCGTTGTTCAATGCGAAAGCAGATCCCAATGTGCGGCAAATAAAAACGGTCGTCTTGCGTGTATCGATAAGAGCTGCGCGCCAAGCTACAAAGCGCCCCAATGCGAAAGGGGGCAATGCGCCCACGTCTGCGAAGGATTGTCATGCGACCAAGCGCCAACTCAGAACGAAATCTGTGCACTCGATTTAGATTGTTCAGAAAACCTATCGGGCAAAGTGTTTTGTTGGGGCGGTGTGTGTGATGCCAAACGCCCGTTCGAGGACTGCACCCTTCACGCTGATTGTTTGGGCCATCCTGAGAAAAAATATTTTTGCAATGAAGGAACTTGCGAGGACCGTCCTCCCGAACAGCGTCAGTGTTCCGACGACCAAGGTTGCATCGCCAATACGAACAACACAATTTGCCAGAACGCCCGTTGCGTTCAGACCTATGAGAATACGAAAATCTGTACGCCAGGCGGGAGTCAATGCGAAGGCAATCGAAACGGAAAAAGTGCCTGCATAGATACCCAATGTGATTTTCCTTTCGTTGCCGTGGGAGCGTGTAGCGGCGACGAAGACTGCGTGTTTAACACCAACGGGAATACACGGTGTCTGGATAATCTCTGTCAGCCGGGCGCCAATCCGCAAGTACGCATTATCTGGGGGGAGGATCCTGCTCACGAAGCAACGATTTCTGTCACCGCAAGTGGCGCCAAATTGTATATGGATAGGCGCAAAGGGCGAAGCGTGTTAACCCGATATGCCAATGTGTATTCGCCATCAGAGGAGGGTGCCTACACTGCAGACGCCAATACCCATTTTGCAAATTTCACTTTGACGAGACTCAAACCCTCAACAAAATATTATTTTTCGGTGGAGAGCGAGGCAGGAATTTCACGCGAATTTTATTTCATCAGCGCTCCGGCCGATGATCGAGATTTCAAACTTCTCTATGGCGGGGATTCTAGAAGCTCATCCACAAAGCGTCGTTTAGTAAATCTGCTTATTAAAAAAACCGTCGAAGAAGATCCGTCGATCTTAGCCTTCGTTCATGGCGGAGACTATAATTCTCGCGCAAATGATTGGCGCCAATGGTCGAGTTGGTTGGACGACCACAGTCTGACGACCACCGATGATGGAAGGGTTCTGCCCCTGATCCCCACACGTGGAAATCACGAGGGAGATGCCGAAACCTATAACGAGGTTTTCGCCTCGCCGGGTTTTTCTGGCACCGATTATTGGGCGACTAAAATTGGAAAATTATTGTGGATCACTTTGGACACCAATGTAAGTACAGCCGGCGACCAACGTGTTTTTTTGGAAGACGCATTACAACGTGGACAAAACTTTCGTTGGATTGTTGCCAGCTATCACTTCCCGGCATACCCGGCTGTAAAATCGCCAGGCAACGCGAAAGTAAACTGGGTTCCTTTATTTGAACAATACAATGTCGATTTTGTCACGGAATCTGACGGTCATGTTCTTAAACGGACCCTTCCCATTCGAGATGATACCTTCACCGAGGGAGGTATTGTGTATGTCGGCGAGGGCGGACTGGGTGTTCCGCAAAGGACGCCAAAAACAGCCAGGTGGTATCTGGCAGCTCCGGGAATGGCGATGAAGGGGCACCATATTCAGCGTTTGAGTTTTTCTAAGAACGAAGCGCGTTATGAGGCCATCACGTTGCTAAGCGGCGGGGTCGTGGATAGCTATTCGTTTTTCCCCCGTTCGAGATAAGCGGATAACTAAGGGCGAGGTTCTTCCCACTGATGCGTACCTCGCAGAGTCTTTAGCTCCTTTTTGGGAGAGCAAAAAGGTAAAGCTATCCATTTATTTCCTTTTGTCTTTTTTGGGCCGCGCGGTGGCACGCGTCGCTCTTCTTGTTTCATCTTTTTTCATCGGCCTCGTCGCAGGGGGGGAAATGCGGGGCCCATACCAGCGATATCCATCGGAAACGATGTTGAAGCTGGTTTCGGATTTAAATCTGGAAAAGGATATAACTGAAATCGCCGTGAATCGAAAACTGGAATCGTCGTTACGAGGTTCAAGGATCAATACCTTTAGTGTGATCCTTTTCGGTGGGATTCTGATCCCCTCTCCTGGGGGAGGGTTAGGGTGGGGGACTTCGTTTTAGCTTGTGGGTTTATTGGCTTCGGCCTTGACCTAGTTAAGTTGTTGAACTTATTGAACCACTTG
>JALSKP010000334.1 GCA_026988815.1 Myxococcales bacterium
GTAAGCGTCAGGCTTTCGATGAAATCCAACGTCGGCATCGTTAAGGGTCGCAAACCCAGTACACGTCCCATCACAAAGAATCGAAACACGACCAGGGGTTGGATTTCCATCACTATCCGTGATGTTAACGATGACTGTGGACTTGGCCTCAAGAGTGAGGTCAGCCGTCGTCATCGCTTCTTTTTTCAGGTTAAGGGTTTCGAAATTTTTCGCGGGACGATTTCCAAAACGCGCATAGATGCGATACTGGCGATCATTTGGAAGCTCCATTTTATAACTTCCGTCAGCAGCTGATTTCGTCTGGCTATACGTCGCCCCTTTAAATAACGCGACAACCCTGGCACCGCCAAACGCGTTTCCATCTACGTCGAGAACCTTTCCGCTCACCGTCGAGGTCTCCACACCAATGGCTTTATAACTGTGATCAAGAATCGAGGAAATCGATCCATCACCCGCAAAAAGCCAATGGGTATACGATTCGATGTCACCTTTTTCCAAATGTAGAACGCCTTCTGAGGCCGCTAAACGTTCGGCCGAAAGCAAGGTATTGAGCGCATCTTTTTCTCTTAACATCGCCGCCGCGACACCAGCAAAAACAAGATAAGCTCCACCGACAGGAAGATCGGCATTGGCTTGCAAACTATCGATGGCTTCTGGAACAAAACCGTAAGAGGCTTTATCTCCATTGAAAAGAAGGTGAGGAAAAGGCGTTGCCGAGGTCGTTAAACCAGCCGGTATTCCAAATCCTTTATTCGCTGAGAGAGGGTTGAAATAATATCCGTCGCCGCCTGAGGCGAGAAGATGGACGGGGGCCAAATCTACTTTATCGTTGCCCAGATTTTCCACTGCGGTAACGATTCTTAAACCGTGATCGCCGGGACGAAGAATATAGTAAATTGTCATATCAACATCAGGAATGGTTTCCGTGTCGATTTTGATTGCGTTAGCGAGTGCTGGAACCAAATCTGCGATCATCGATTTAATGTTTATAAAATCGCCGAGCGCTAATTTTCCAGACACCGCTAAAACGGAGGTACTGCCATAAGTAAGAGGCTCAAACTTATCCGGCTTTAAGGTAAAAGATGCATTGAGAAGAAGACACACTTCGCCCAAAATATCTAAGTTCGGAGCCTCGCCTTTTTTGACCGCGGCATCCAAAACATTGCCGCCCCAAGGGCAAGGATTCATGTTTCTCGTGTCGCCCTCAATAAGGAATTTCACCTCATCGTTCTCCAACATATAGTCGCCAATTTTACCAAGTGCCACAGGTCCTTCCATGAGCTGGTTGGCATTATCGACTTGATAGACTTTCGTAGAACCTGCATCGGCGCTAATAAAATCGCTGAGATCGATGGGAACAAAACCCTCTTTTTCGAACACAATCGGGGCTTTATTATTGGTCGTACTATTATTAGACGCCGTTGTTTTATTATTTGTTTTATTGTTCGTGGCGTTATTCGTTTTGTTGTTGGTCGGGGTAACACCATTGTTGGTTTCCTTATCGTCGCTACATCCAATGATGGCGAATAGAAGAAGGAAAAACCATGTGCGCTTGTTTTGCATGTCGTCTCTCGGGTTCTAGATTTGTGGGGAGACTATCTGAAATTCCGACTAGAATTCAAACGCATGTTGCTTTTTTTAGGCCGAAGAGTTCTGTTTATTCGTTGCCTAGCATCAATCCCCAATATGACCACGCATCATCACTGTTGTCTGAATATTCCACAACCTCTAATCCTCAACGCCCCGGGATCCTAATATGGTATTTGTTCTGTGCCTTATCGAACACGAATTCCGGTTCGGACGCAGGCAGGCCCAAAATTTTTTCGGCCAAATTTCGCCCAACCAATACAATCCTTCTTTCTGATAATCACATAGATTGAATTGAATTTGCGTTACCAAAATTTCGAAGGCGTCGGATTCAGGTTTGTC
Source organism: Myxococcales bacterium (assembly GCA_026988815.1). Classification (GTDB taxonomy): domain Bacteria; phylum Myxococcota_A; class Bradymonadia; order Bradymonadales; family Bradymonadaceae; genus CALJNB01. The sequence continues at coordinate 1,930 of JALSKP010000334.1, forward strand.
CCCCCAAACCGAAACTATTCCGCGTCATCGGAATGGAATATAGAACCGGGAGTCACGCTACCGATGTAGGTAACCCAGCTTTTCATGCTCAATGTGTCCTGGATGCGAAGTTAGGATGTTTATTATCGTAATTTGAATAGGATCTAGAATTTCGTGCAAATATTTCTTTTTCTCGCTTCGAGTTGCAGTAAGGGAAGTATGGAAGTTGCCGCTCTTCCTGAATCTGAAAAAACAGATACTCAAAATTTTCCCAAAGATCTTGGACCCAAAGATGTATCAGTCGACGGTCTCTCTTTAGCAGATACCTCAAATATACAGGATGTGTCCTCAGAACACGATATGGAAGGCACGGTGGATATCGGCCCCGTAGATATGACGGAGGGTATGCCTCCTAAACCTCAAAAAACGACGAAGATAATGTGTTTAGGCGATTCTATATCTGAGGGAATTAATACCTCTACCACCTATCGTTCTTACTTGTATTTTGATTTAAAAAAAGCGGGATATAAATTCGATTTTGTAGGTGTGAATCGAGGGACTTGTGGGTCTATCGATGAGGGAGATAAAAACGGGTGGGACTCCGACCATTGTAGTTATTTTAGCGCTCGAGCGAGTGAAATTTTGGGCGGAAATATGCCCAAGAATCGATGCTCACCGGCGGGTAGCGGGAATCTTAGGACATGGGCGCCAGCGTTAAAACCCGATATCGCGATCGTTCACCTTGGCACCAACGACTGTCGCGGGAGCCACCCTAGGTCAGATAAAAGCGAGTTATGACGGAATGAATTATACCTTAAGAAACGCGGTTCCCGCCGTGAAGATCGTGTTCGCTCAGATTATTAGTTCTAGTGATGCAAGCGTAAATCAGGGCG
>JALSKP010000335.1 GCA_026988815.1 Myxococcales bacterium
CCCATGCGCATTCGTATCCTATCGCGCCTGCTAGGAAATACTGCGTTGATTTTTCCGATAGCCAAGCTTCTGGATCTGGGACAGATAACCCCGAAAAGTATTCAACAAAAACACCAGATGTTCCCACGAGAATTTCTTCGGGTTTGGAGAAGGAGGTTTGGGTCCCTTCAAAAAGAAGCGTCAGCTCGAGCAAGGCTGTTCTATTTACAGGGAGTGACTAAAAACGAATTCAACGCGATTGTTCTCGACCGAAATTGAATAGCGCAGATTTTCTTGGCCGCGACCGGAATAGTTGAGCATTCCTTTTTTCTTCGTATTCGACTTTAGATACTCTTTCACGCGTCGCGCTCGCAACTGAGACAATCCGAGATTGTCCGTAGGATCTCCTTTTTCGGTAAACCCTTCAACGTTTATTGAGAAGTCATCAAAACGCTCAACAACGGCGATAAGCTTCTTCAATTGAGCTTCCAAGACGGTGTTAATCGATGCTCCCCCTGAAACGAAAGAAGAGGGAAAGATTAAACGAACAGCGTTCGCTTCAACCGCGACTTTGGATTCCCCAAACAATGTGGTGAGAACATTAATCAACGTGCGTTGGCGTTTGACAGGATCTTGTTTGGAGAGCTCTTCTTTGTAACCCGATTGAGAGTCGCGCGTTGCGTTCTCAAAATAAGCGGTGGCGTGCTTGGCACGACGCATCATCGCGCTCGTAACGTTATTATTCCGCGAGACCTCGGCATGCAAGGACTTAAGCAGGTTGTTTGCTTTGGCGTACATTTGGCTTTGATGAACCTTCGCGTTTACCTTATCGGCCTTAACACGGGCCGCTTCGACTTTTCGAAGCTCTTGATTAAACACGCTAAGGGATTGCGAATCTGACTCTGATTTAATCTGTTTGGTATTGATAACCATTTTTCGAGCGCCGGTATTTTTCGCCGCTTTTTGACGTTTTAAAAAAGATACACGATCTTCCAAACGTGTAATCTCTGCGCTCAATTTAATCTCTTCATTATTCACACTTGCAATTTCTGGATTGGATGCAAGAACTTTTGCGTTCGCCTCCTCAAGACGATCTTTAGCTTGATATTGCTCATAAATCGCAACGGCGGTCCTGTATTTCAACCATCCCAAAAGAGCATATTCTTCTGAGCGAGACATATTTCCTGCGTCCCAACTTTCCAGAGAAAGGCGTCGAAACTTACGCGCATCTTGGTAAATTCGTTTACCACCTGGAGCTTGTTTAACCAACGCCGCGTCCGGATCTTGGAGCATGCGTTCAAGTTCTTGAAGACGCGTTCCTTTTTGGCCGGGGCCACAAGCGATAAGAAATGCAAATAGGACTAAGTAGTATTTCATTTATCTCTCCAACTTTTGGATCGTTTTCTTCAGTTCGTCACGACGTTTTGAAAGTGCTTCAACTTTTTCTTTTAGCTTTTTTAAGGTTTCAGGACCTGAGTATGCAGCTATTTCTTGAGCGTCTGCGGCATCGCTAATTTGTGCTTGGACAACCAGGGCTCGCACTAAATCCATCGCCAGTTCTGCACGTTTTTCGTATCTCTTTTTTGCACGACCTTCGGCCGCTTGAGCTTTCTGAATAAACCCACGCGTCATTTCGATGTCACGACTAAGCGTTCCGCTTTTGTCGGCTTGTTCAATCTGATCGAGCTCGCCATTGAGCTCTTCCATCGGTGAAATAGCTAAAAGAAAAAGGGTTGCACAGGTGAGAATTATTCGGCTAAGTGAATTCATGAGTCTCGATATCGTTGGGAAAATAAATAAGCGACGACTTCTAACGCGCTCTCTTCGGTATAATGATGTTTGAAGATAAGTTCTTCTACAATCGCCAATGCATTTTCTTTTTCGGAGGCTTCCAAAGGTTCTGTGCTTTGGGTCTTCAACGAAATGACATTGCTCAAACGTTTTTGAACGGTCTTTTTTCGGTCCTCATAAAAATGGGCGTACATAGATTTAAATAGTAGAGGAAATATTTTTTCGTAGTCAATTTTACTATTCGGATTGTCAATGGACCACGCGGCGATGGACGAAATCAAACCATCACGAAAGGCCGCTGCGTCTTTGATCTCTTTTCCAAAGGAGCCCTCAATCTCTTTCATCAAGGATTCATTGGGGGTCTCACTTTTTTGCGAAAGAGCATCATAGATCTTCTCGCCTTTTTTCTGGTGACTTACATGATTGATATATTTCCCGAAGAGACGTCCATATTCGGCCTCATCAATTAATCCCATCGCACTTAATAATTCGGCGTCGATAAGATCTAGATAGCGCTCGCTGACCACGTCGATAAACTCTTCGGGTCGATGATATTTACCCTCGGTTTTCATTTGCAGAAAGGGGTAAACGGTGGGCTCGTTAATGAGCTTCCTTAGCTCCTCAAAAATAGCGATAGGTGAAAGGTAGGTTTTAACTTGGCTGGCCGACAAAAGAAGCACTTTCATTTCTCGAGGACTTGCACCAAAACGCCCTTCGTAAGCCGAGAGAGATGCATTCTCGTTTTGCATTGTATCCCTTACTTCCAAAAGCATCCGCCCCTCCTCGGAGCTCATCCGATTAGGCGCCACGCCATTTGCGTAAAGATCGGCTTTTTCTAAGGGCGCCAAACTCACAACGGTGCTCTTAATATCCTTGTCGTAGGTATCGCCGTTGGGTTTGTGTAGACGCGTCAGAACGGCCCACAAAGCGACGACAAAAGTAGTATGGGGGGCGACATGAAGATGGTCTGGAAAATGGGCAACTTGCTCATCGTAAATCTTTGTTTCTTCCACATAGGAGAGTAGATA
>JALSKP010000336.1 GCA_026988815.1 Myxococcales bacterium
TGGTGTGCGAAGCATGCCCTTGGGTATACCCGGAGTACGCCTATTTATGAGCGATCTATGGTAACCAAAGTGGGACGTTCCGACAAACCAATCCGTTTTCGATGGCGTTTCCGATCGTCTTTAATCAGACACGTCTTTGATGTGTCTGATTAAAGACAGTCGGAGATTGAATTTGATCCGTAGGGGTAACCCTCTGTGGTGTGCGAAGCCTGCCCTTGGGTATACCCAGATTACTTTTATTTATAAGCGATCTGTGGCAACCAAAGTGGGACCTTCCGACAAACCAATCTCTTTTCGATGGCGTTTCCGATCGTCTTTAATCAGACACGTCTTTGATCGACGCCTCCGCATTTTCTTTCGATTCTGCTACCATGATTTCATGCGCCCTGAAAGAAGTGCCCTCGGGGTGCAACATTTTCTTGGCGCGTGGCTGACATATGATGCTCTCCGACAATATTAAGCACCGCATGGATGACTCGAAATTCAAGATTCCAGGCCATGATTTTAAATGCTAGATAGGAGCGTCCAACCTCTTCATGACGTGGAGAAACCCAGCGCATTTTCCCACGAGCCATGCTTTTTTTCGTCGTCACGGTCTTTCCAATATCATGCAATATTGCCGAAAGAATGAGAACTTGACGCTTCCAAGGCGGAAGGTGTTTGGCATCACTTTGTAAAAGTGCATACATTTCTTTCAATACCATCCCACAGTGAATTTTGACATTTCCTTCACCATGCCATTGTGGGTCCTGAGGTGTTTTTTCAAGATCGCCAAGCCATGGAAGATCGGGTTCAAGCATCTCTATACAAAGGTCAATCGATGGGCACGCATCCGTCGATAGAGAAGAGAACCAGTTGTCAAGTTTACTATTCGTCTTCATTTCCACCCTCCTTTTTGGCGAGTCGATTAGGGATGATTTCTATATGCATCCAATGTTCATTGGTTTGCACATGGTTCTTTCGAACCCATTTTGCGACGGAATGCGAGAAGTCCTCAAAAGAAAATGCATCAGCGAGTCGAACAACATACCCCTCCATTTTGTCCGGATCGATGGTGAGTTTTCGTACTTCTTTTTCGTTCCAGACCCCTCGGAAAAGGATGGGAGGCGATAAAATTCCTAGCAATGAGAACCATTCTAAGGTTGCATCCCAACTAAGACAGGTATTGTTTTCATCCCATATTGAAAACCCATAAAAATAGCTTTTGAGGTTGTCGTAGGCGACAGAATGTTGGGCATACATATTTTCCCCACAGATTCTCCATCCTTCTGGGATATCGCGGGAAAAGTTCGCGTGCCATGCTTTGACCCAGTTTCGGGACGCGTGGTGCCGGCTGTCGAGCGATCGAGCATGCATTTTATCTCGATAAAGGCTTGTGTTTTCCCCGTCCATTTTTTCGCTGATAACGACTTCTTTATCTCGAAATTGGGTTGTTCCAAATCCTATTAGATCGTCAAAATTGACGCTCTGGGACCATGGTAAATGAGGTGTTCTTGGATATTTAAAATAATGTGACATTTGTTTTTCCTTGGACCTATGTCCTCTTAATTTTTTCTAAAGAAGGGCATAAAAAAACCTATGTCGTTTTGGAGCTGCCCTTGTTGTACTAAAAATCTAAGATGAAGAAATTACATGTCGTTACACGGTCAATGAAGGCGAACCTTGGTTAGCGCGTTCATATCCTAATCTCTTTTCTCTTTCAAGCCAAGCGATTTGTTCCAAACGCCGAGGAGGAACGCGTTCAGGTTTCCATTTTCATAACTGAAAACATCAAAAGCGGCGTCAACAACGAGCACGCCACCCTTTTTTTGAATCAACAAAAGAAGTTCATCTCCGACAGGAAAGGAGAGCAATTCCACAGACTTATTTGGTTCTTCTTTGCAGACAATAAAGTTGCTTTCTTTACCAATATTGTCGTTAAAGTAGCCCCACGCATCGGTGGCCATCACCATAAAATAACGCTCGCCAACGTCGACCGAAAGCGCGCCAAGATTGAGGATGGAATGGGTATTGGGGAGGATTAGGATGGGAATTGGACCCTCGGAGGGGGTCTCACATATTTCAAAGGAAATACCCATCGTCATGAACGGATTACTTACGAATCACGCCGTTTTCTTGAACGGGGGTTCCGAAACGGGTGTTTCCGTAACGAAGACGAACGCGAGGTGATAGATTGAATCCCCACGCTTTCAACAATGCGATTGGATCAACGAATCTCGCTTTGCCCTTGGCTGCTAATTTGGAAAGTCGTCCAGACATTTCCACGCCTACGACCACGCCCTCTCTGACGTCCAAGTGTCCATTGAACATCATGTGTTTACCACGAGAAAGGTGAGGATTGGTGAGAATGAGATCTTGAAGAAATGAACGGCGCGAGGCAGGTAAACAGTGGATTGTTCCGTCGGAAAGAATGGCCATGTTGTTGGCCCATTTTTGTCGACTTGAGCCACGAGCGTAGATGTCGGGATGATACACTTCATCGTATTGCGCAGAAATATTTCCCGTTCCACCTTTGGCGTCACGATAGGTGACTTGCTTGTACTCTTGACCAGAAGAATGGACGATGGTTTCCGTACCGGTTATCATTTGATATTCAACGTCAACATCTTCCAAATCAGCGACGAGTTTTTCAGGCGTAATCTCGGTATAAGAGAATGCCATATTTTCTTCAGGAGGGGTTGTTGCTGGATAGGGACTCCAAACTTGCTCACCGTCATTATCGACTTCGTTTACATCGTATACTTCGGCGCCGTGTAAACGGGCCTCAAGTAAAAGTGCTCGAACTTTTTCCGG
>JALSKP010000337.1 GCA_026988815.1 Myxococcales bacterium
CCGAAGCCAATAAACCCACAAGCTAAAACGAAGTCCCCCACCCTAACCCTCCCCCAGAGGGAGAGGGGATCAGAATCCCACCGAAAAGGATCACACTACGTAGCGCTTATTTATTTGGTGCCGTCATTTTAGGCACCATGATTTTGCCAGACTATTTAGGTTATTATTTAAAATCCGTTAGAAAAGGCCGAGACGCGAATGCGTTCCATAGTTTGGAATGTAAGTCTTCACAACGTTGTGAGTTTTACAAAAGGGTTTTACTCAAACGAAAAGTTGGGCCTTGTTCAATCACAAGACGGAATACTCACTTTAGCGACCGTTCCAACGCCACGTTCGCTCCTAAATTCGATCTGGCCTTCGTGAAGATCTATAATTTTTTTGGCGACATATAATCCGAGCCCCACGCCGTGTTTTTTCGAATATCGATTCTCTTGATAGAAGCGATCAAAGACCTGGCTCAATACTTCATCTGACATGCCAACGCCATTATCGCGAATTTCAAGCGACACAGGCGGTCCCTCGAGTTTGATATGAATCACTGGCTCTCGTTCACAATACTTCACCGAATTTTCGACAAGGTTACAAATCACCTGTTCAAAACGGTAGGGATCGATCTTACAAACAATCCCCGCATCGTATTCTGCGTGGATTTTGACGTAGGGAAATTGGAACTTCCAGTTGGCCCGTAAATCGTCGATGAGTTTACTAACATCAACACGTTCTCTTTTGATTTGGAAGACGCCCGAATCAATACGCGTGGCTTCCAACATATCCGAAATCAGTTTAGCGAGCCTATCAACTTGTTTAATCGATCGTTGTAAAAGATCGAATTTACTGCCGTCGGCATCTTTGATGAGGATTTGCAATAGCCCTTTGAGGGGCGTGATTGGTGTACGCAATTCATGGGCGATAGAAGAATAGAAGTCGTCTTGAACTTTTGCTCTCTCAAGGTCTTCGGAGAGATCTTTCATGGTCACAATTAAGAAATTGGATTGGATTCTTAGCGAAAAAGTGATCGGTGTTTGATGGTCGCCGAAGTCCAACACGAGGGCTTCGTCTTCGAATTCGATGCCTTCTTTAAGCGCGCGGAAGAGCGGCCATTTCGCCCGAGGGAGAGGCGAGCCGTCTTTATCGCAGACATGATAGGGGCGACGATCGTTGATCCTTTCCCACCCCGTTTCGGCGATTCGATAAGCTTCGGGTGTGGCGAAAACGACGCGACCTTCACGGTCCAGAAGAAGCAGACCTTCCTTACAACGTGAAAAGAGCGAACGTAAAACATCTCTATCCACGGCCGGGGTTTCGATTATTGAACGGATAGTTTGCGACATGGTCTTTTTTAAGCGCATAAAAAACTGAGCATCAATAATGTCAATCGCGTTCGCCGGTGTGGCACCTTGTTCGGAGCGAAAGAGCTTTTTTCGTTCGATCACGCCCAGGTGAATTGCTCCCACCTTTTGGTTATCCGATACAAGTGGAATCATCAAAAAGGCGCTAACACCGAGCTCTTTATTCCAAGGCGCGTCTTCGATTCGAATACATTTACCGCTTTTAAACGCGTTCTCACCAACGCCATCGAGCTGCCATCGCAAGTCTTCTTCCAGAATCGCACCGCGATGGGCAACGGTTCTGAAAAAGTCCTCACTGGAAGGGCCTTTTTCTTTGAGCGAAAGAATAACGACATCAATTTTCAAAAGATCAAAAAGGAGACCAATCAGTTTTTCAAAAGAGGCCTGCGTGCCGAGTTTTTCGGAAGGAAGGGTGATGAGTTTATTAATGAGTTTTTCATGAGAGTGCGATAATTCCCAACGTTGAAAACGCATTCTGACGACGCGCTGTAAGTTAAATTCTTGCGAGAACACTTGAATGGTCTGGTTGGCAAGACCCTCCATCAGATAGCGACCTTGGGTTTTTCCACCGAGTCGGAGTTGTTCCATTAGGGTTTTGGGGGACTGGATTTGTGAGGAAGAAATGATTTCCTCAAATTTTCGTGGATCGTTCTCGGCAACGTTAAAAAGATCTTTAGCGGCGCGATTTAGAAAAGAAATCGAATCGTCAAGGCTGAGTATGAAAATGGGATCATCGACCATTTCCAGTGCTACCAGAGACGCAGCATTGATCGTTGTTCTGGTGATATTTGGGGTATAATAGGCCATTTTTTTGCCCGTTCCTTCCGCCCGCGCCGTGTCGGGATTAAAGTGTAGTGTATATGAACAAATGAACTAAACACAAACAGCGCGTTTAGCAATTGCTCGCGTTAGGGTTCGACCGGCGCGCCAATAAGCGTCTCCGTGTCCATTGTTTTGTCGTCTACATCGGCCAAACCTTCGTTGGCAGCCAGCGAGGAAGAGTCGCCGCCTGTCCATTGAGAATTGCTTGTACCGCCGACGACTGCGTAGGCGCTAACCCTACCATTGCCTTGGTTCTTCGCCCAAACATTTTCCGACATACTTGTGAGCGTTGGGTTCACGTGAATGGCGCCGAAACGTTGGTTATCGTAGAAGGTCGTTCCGCTGATATTCACATATGGGGAGTTGGCTAAAACGAGCCCATCACCGGAGCGATCAATCTGCGGTCCTCCGTCGATGTCCACGTTCACGTGTTGATTTTGAACGAAGAATGAGTCGGCAATCGTGAGCTCTAAACCTGATGCATACATGCCGACAATCCCGTTTTGAACAAAGCTTGACGTTCTCACTTCTACTTTGGTTTGCGGGATGCGAGACTGGATCCACACCCCACCCCAGGCGTTATCGAAAGAGGAAACATCTTTCATTTTGAAGGCTCCATC
>JALSKP010000338.1 GCA_026988815.1 Myxococcales bacterium
TCGTGTTGCACCCACCCGTCTTCGCGGAAACCAATGGTGGGATATCGTCTTTGTCGTCTTCAATATTTTCCGTAACAATGTCGTTTGACTTGGGTGTATTTTCTGGGGCCTTTGTACCAAATCCTTCTTCATCGAGGTCTTGATCTGGGCAACCATTTTCCTCATATTCTGCGGCGTCTTCTGGACAGTCATCGCATGCATCCCCAACGCCATCTCCATCTGTGTCTTCTTGGTCAGGATTAAAAACGAGCAGACATAGATCGTCGCGATTTGAGATAGAGTCGCCGTCAGTGTCGATCAGATCAGCAAACGCCAACCGATCTTCAGTACTTGGTTCGCTGAGCCCAGGTTGGTCGACGTCTTGAACGGTCTTGAATCGATTGCCCGCCGTCGATCGAAAATTAAAGACGAGGCTATCCCAATCGTTCTGACTGTAGAGGTTCTCAAATTTCGTGTTGCCTTGGCAACTTCCCATCGGCACCCTAGAGATATTTACCTTAACACCTGCGATGGAATATATCCCGTCTTGATCCCAATCTACTTTCTTCGTATCGGCGTTTTTATATTCATGTTTCCCATCGAGAATAGTCTGGTCTCCAAAATAAACATGTTTCCACGACGACGGCCCTCTCATTCCTTGGGTTTCGAAAAGCTGGTTTTCATCTAAACTTGGGGTGGCGTGACGTGAGTAGTCAATTGTACGCGGATAGGCCAAGGCATCGTAGATATAATTCATTGTCGAAAGGTAGTTAGGTTTACAATTAACATTATCCGGTCCACCGTGCCTAAGTCCCAAAGTATGACCCAGTTCGTGTAGAAAGGTATCGGCTGTCATTTTTTTTGTTTTATACCTTCTGCTATGAGCAGTGGTAATGACGAATCCTCGCCCAGGTATACCTGTGGCCTCACCTAGAGTATTGCTCTTTGGGTCGCTATCTTTGTATCCAAAGATGACATAACGGTAGACTTTTTCTCTTGCTTTGCTGATCCATTCACAATTGAAGCTCTTACGATCTTTGGCCGAACCAAACCAACCACATGCATGTGTCTTTCCATCATATGCGGCTTTCTTCAGGAATGTAGGGTCGATGCCTTGCTTTTTTGTGGTTGCCACGCCATTGAGCGTCGTGATGGTATCCGACATCATAATGTGTAGGTTGATCCCTTCCGTTTTATCTGGGTTTTTGATCGGGGCATTTTTGAAGGCCGTTTTGACAGCATTCAACGATTGAGGTTTGTTTCCTTTAACCCAATCTACTTCGACAAAAACATCTTTGTGAAGAGGATCGGCACCTAGCTTTTTGAGATCCAGATCGATGATGCCATCGTTATTGAGGTCTATTCCATCGCGTTCCCATTTATCGCATAGACCATCTCCATCCGTGTCTTTTTCGCATTCTAAATCATCGCTGACCTTGAAGATGTATTCTTTAGACTTCTCCTCTTTTACCGCTTTAAGGGAGCCACGTTTGAAAGTTTTCTTTCCATTAGGCTCTTCAAAAACCAAAGTATAGTTTACCCGGGTCGCACCATTGGTGTTTTTTACTTGTACCTTGTAGTTGCCTTTGATCTTCTTTTGCGTCGTATCCCAGTAGACATGTTCAACGTGTGGATGCGTGCTAGAAACTCCTTTGCAAGTTTTAGGATCCACACAGGCATCGCGCTGGAGCGTCGCGCCATCACTCGTTATTGACCTCTGAGTTACTTTTTCGCCATCAGGTGTCGTAACGAGGAGATCCAAATCTGTACCCGTCGTCCAGGAAAGCGTGATTTTGATACTGTTGGAATCGATGAGGCAGTTATGTTCAATACAAGTTTTTTTCGCACCGCACGTCTCCTGGGTAAAACATTGTTTGGGAATCGCTGCAAAAGCAGAAGTCGAGGCTAATAGTACCGCCGCTAAAAGCGGCAAAATTTGTGTGATTTTCATTTCTTTTCCTACGTGATTAGAATCAGTATTTAACGTGTTTGACTATGCGCTGGTTGGCCCATTCGAATTTGTTCTCAAGTGTTTCGCCATATATTTTGACGACCGCGATACAAAAACAAGCAATACAAATGAGCAGGACAATATACTCCGTACTCGTTGCACCTGATTGATCGTTGTGAAGTTTTGCGAGCATATAAGCCTCCTTAGTGGGTCGTTTTCGTCAGGAGCCCCAATACGTTGCGTCTTTTTTTCGAAACAACTTCAACGAACATGAAGGGAAAGGGCGAGGTCTGTAGGTTGCCACAGAAGGAAACCTAGGTTGGAATTATTTCGCTTGGGGTTGAGCGTTAGCTGGGTTCTTCGGCCAGTTGTGCTTTGGGTATCGGGCCATCAATTCTTTTCGAACCTCGGCGTAGGTATTTTCCCAAAAACTTGCGAGGTCCTCGGTGATCTGCGCAGGCCGAGAGTTTGGCGCAAGCAGATGTAAGCACAGCCGAAGCTCTCCATTATTTAAGGTCGGCGTCTCATGGAGTCCAAACATTTCTTGGATACGAACAGCCAGGACGGGGGGCGAAACACTGTAGTCAATTTTACGAAATCGACCGGCGGGGGTCTCAAACTTCGCCGGTAATTCTCGCTTTAGTTTTTGTTGGACCTCATAGGGAATGGTCTTCAAGAAGACCTCCGATAAATTCATTTTTTTTGTCGCCTTAAACGAGCGATGCTCTCCAACAAGCATCGATACAAAAGTTATGTCTCGCATATGGTCCTCGAAAGAATAATCGGGATCGAGCAACGTCATGCGCGCCATAAGCTGGGTAAGATCTTGGGTGACAGTAAAGGCCTTGGTCCAGTTTC
>JALSKP010000339.1 GCA_026988815.1 Myxococcales bacterium
AAGCGCCATCACCAATAGCCAATGCGGGTGGCTGGAGTCCTCGCCGTTTTAGATCTCGCAACACTTCCGACCAACTTTCTGCACTCTCTCGAAAGCCGTATGATCTTGTTCGGGTACCAGGTTCCTTCATTGAAACGTTCAATTTTTTCGGTCAGATGCTCTAACGTCTGAGCCGGTCGATAAACCGACCAAATTTTCACGAGCTCTTTGATGATTGGGTTCGGGATTTTTGTTTTAGTTTTGTTAAGAACCTTTTCCAAATTTTGGGTAAAAGTTGGGTTTGGGTTTTCTCGATGTTCAATCGGAGATTCCATCGATTCGGATTCGCTACCTGTACCTAAATCTGTAAAGTAATCCTAAATCTGTAAAGTAATCCGTTGGATTAATAGAGTGATTGGAATCTGAGTGCCAAACTTCAGAAATCTGAGTGCCAACTTCCTGGATCTGAGTGCCATTTTTTTTGTCGTTCGCTACTCGGGGGTGTGACAGAATCCCATAGACGCAGATGGGCCGGTAGTTACCGGTGTTTGCGCGGGAACTGCGTTCCCTGGCGGCGAACACCAATCAAAGGAGCTTTAAGATGAACCGAATAAGTGCGTACTGGACCTTTATAGAAACGAGAAGGGTAGGGTTGATTTCGTTTGTAGGCGAAAATGGGTTAGAGGCAGTGAAAGAAATAGAAAGCGATACCGTGAAATGCTTCGAAGAAATTGTGGTTAAGACTGCGTTGAATTGGTGCGAAAAAAATAAAATGGATTTATGGTTTGTATATGAGTTTACAAAATTAAAAGAGGTAGAATTACAGATTTATATTGCATGAAGTGTCCAAACTTTAAATCGAAGGGCATATTGAAATAGAGGGATTGCGAGTACCTTCATTTTTTCTAACGCCACTAATCGCGTTGAAAACAAGGCCCCTTCGCGATGACTTTTATTTCCTCAAGCTTACGTAATCCAAGTTCTGCATCCGGGAATTTCTTGATGAACGCGTCATAATTCATCAAGCGATCTTTCATTGTAACTTCCGACTTCGAGCTCCCGTTAATAACGTGTTCGGCACGAAGAAGATCAAACAGCAAACGCGCCGAACCATTTCGGGTCAACGTAGCCGGAGCCTCGGCCTTCAACTTCACAAGGTCTGATTCGTGAAATTCACGAGCACCAAAAACAACCACGTACTCTTCTGTGTTTATGGGCGTTAAATCCTTACAAGAACTCAAAAAAAGAAGAAAACAGACCGCTATTTTCATGGTCGATCGTCTTCACATGACTTACATCCCGGCGCAGGTGAAGTGCTTAAGTCGGCCTCGCAAGAAATCCAATTGCTTCCAGTGAGAAAGGGTACGTAGGGAGATATTCGAAGGTATTCATAATCGCCATCTTTCTCCCTGTAGAATACATTGGACGACGAATTGGCCGTAGGTTCTCCGTACAGTACACAATAGCCTTCTTTTTGACCGTCCGAACAACTATCCGCTTTATCAACTAACAGTTTTGTCCCGTTAGTAAAAATACAATTAGGATCGCGTTCCCCACATTCTTGAAAATCAGCCCCAGGGCCAAAACAGGTAGGGGAAATATCGCCGTCGCCGCCGTTATCACTATCTACATCTAATCCAGTGTCTCGTACTCCCTCATTCGGAGTATTTGAACACGAAATAAATCCCAGAAGTAAAAAGTGCAAAAAAATCAGTTTAATTAGGTTCGTCATCTTGGACCTCGCTATAGTAACAAAAAGTATTGGCCATAATTGAATTTCCGGCGACACCACCATTGTAAATATCATAACTCACGCATTTGCCGCCTAGAGTGTTTTGCCCCGACATCGAGACCATATGTTTTAAGTCATAGCTCGAATCCCAAGATGATGTTAGGGTCGATGCGCTTGAAGAGCACTGCCCGTTGACAGGGTTGGATGTGGAGACTTTGAAATATAAATCGCCCACAGTTGATTTACTGGACATATCCTCGGCTTCATTCATCACACATTTCAAAAAAGAAGCACTTGCCGGAAGCGGTTGTGATCCAAACGGGAATTTTTTGATATTGGATGAGGAAGAAGTGAGTGTATGTGTCCAGTTTCCGCGGCCCCAAATCCCTGCGAGCCCACCGGTTGTGGTTCCCCAGCGACGTAATTTCAATCGTCCCATTCCCCATTTGGGATCGGTACCGACAGCTGCTTGGCCGACAGCCCTTCCACGATCCGCCATGCCTAGCATCACTGCAGTGAGCCGACCGGGAGAGTTCATCCAAGTATTGCCATTTGCGATAAACCAATCCTTTACGACCGCCGCCGCACCAGAAACATGCGGTGCGGCGTCACTCGTACCCGTCATGTAAGTACGACGAATAGAACCGACATCCCAAGCCGACGAGTTCTCGTCTGCGTCCGCGGTATAAGTAATTGCGCCAGGGGCTACCATATCAATTCCAGAGATTGCGCCCGTGATAGTTGAACCCGAAGATAGCGGGGCATCCATCCCACCTATTGCACCGTAGGTCGCTAAAGGACATTGACTATAATCGCTTCGACAAAGGCTAGCGTTAGACGCAAGGGCATTCACCGTGAAGACCTTGGGCATGTCCCCCGGTGAGTCTACATTACATGTGGACCCTGACGTTCCACCAGCATTATCGGGAGCATTTACGACAAAAATACCATCATCAAAGGCATTTTCAGAAGCAATCTCCCATAAAGTTGGTGAAATAAAGTTACAACGGTTACCCGCAACTTTCGAAGAAATTGACATATTTATAACATCTACATTGTCAACCATTGCGCGATT
>JALSKP010000340.1 GCA_026988815.1 Myxococcales bacterium
TATCGCCGTTGGAACGCGAGCTGCATGCGGCATGAAAACGACCGGGGAAACAATATGTTGGGGCGTGGGTACGGTTGGAAATCAGACCGCGATTCCTGGAAACGTCTTCGTGCAATTGGTCGCCGGCCATAGCCACGTTTGTGGATTGACCGAAAGTGGTGTTGCCAAATGTTGGGGGAGCAACACAAACGGAGAAAGCACGCCGCCCAACCAAACCTTCGAGATGCTAAGTTCTGGGCCGGGCGTGACATGTGGACTCAAACAAGGCGTGGTTACGTGTTGGGGTGGTGACATAGGGCAACCTCCTTTGGGTCTGAGCCTTATTTCGAATACGGGCGGATTTTTCTACTGCGGCTTGGACAACCAAGGCATGGTTCACTGTTGGGGAACCCAAATACCGGAACCTCCACAGACAAGCTTCACTTCAATTGCTGTTGCATGGCAATCCGTGTGTGGGATTGACGCAGATAAGAGAGTGCATTGTTGGGGATTTGAAATCAGCGATCCTGAATAAGCGCGTCTCATGGACCAAAATTCTTTGGTGCTTCTTCTTGTTAGAGCTTTTTCGTTGACGCGCCCACCACCTTGGGCGACTCTTTAGCCGACTTAAATGGAGGAATGTTTTGGCTAGAACAATAGTTGTAAATTGGAATGGAAAGGTAAGCGAATTCGGGCTTACGCGCGTTGACCGCAAGAAATTATACGGTCGCAAGATGAAGATCGTTGTTGATGAAAACGAAGATCGTACAAAAACCGCATATCTGACACGAGATGGAACGGCCCTGCTCCCTTCGGGAACAATTGGCTCGCTTTACGTCAATGACACCTACGATGTGACCTCTCGGGCAGATCTTGTGGCGGTGGATCTCGAAGATAATCCCATCGAAAAAATCGACTCAACCTTAGGTATGGAACAAGAGCTAATCGGACCGATCGATCCCAAACGTGTTTTGGATCACACCGCCAAAGCCGTGTATCAGCTTGATGCCGATGCCTTGAATGATGACCTAAAAAAAGCGATGGAAGATGGCGACATCTTCGAAACACGATTTAATTATCGCGCTGGTTTTGAAGATGCACCTGCTTTTCTCTTCCAAAATAAAGAAGGTTTTTTCGCAATTATTGGTAAATCTGCCGAGTTCGCATTTTTAGAAAAAGAGAAACCTCCCGAAATCGAAGAAGACGATGACGTGGATCCTTTTGATGATGATGACCTTGATTTTGGAATGTTCTAGGAAATAAATTATGGCTAAAAGAATAATCAGTATTGCCGACGAAAAGAAACGCGATGCGCATGTAGAAATCGAATCTCCGAAATCGAAAAATCGGATGAAATATATTAACGACCTCAAACAAAGCGTAAAATCACAGCGCTTTGTAAAAGGCACCGATAAAAACACCTACCCCAACTTGCTCGCCCAATACGGCGATGACGATGCAAAGCTCGCCCAAGCTTTGATCGACGAAGATCCCGAAATTGATTTCGAAAAAACGGGGCGATTGGTTGGCAATGCCGATCGTGTTTACATTCGCGAAGACGGGTCGATCCTCTATTGTGCACGAACCCTACAAGTAAAACTGGATACTAAAGGAGAGGAAATCGAGCGTGGAGATTTCGTTGACGTTGAAGCGACGGTGAAAGAAGAAACACCTCTTCCATGGACCGGAAAGCTATTTTCCACCAAAGACGTGATTCGAAAATTTGCCCTCGTTCGTAAATTACGGATCCGACACGTGAATGGATTGACCTTCGATTTCTTGCACGAGATGGCAAAAAAACTACACGACGAAGATAAAATGATGCTGGTCGGATCTGGAAAGCGCGGATCCGCGCCCCTCATTTTTCAGACCAACGGCTCTCCTTATCGTGGATTCCTCGAAGGTCGCGTCGACGGCGAAAGCTTTCTTCTCGTTCTTCACCTTTCAAACCTTGAACTAAAGCGGGTGGACGCATGAGTTATTTTTCAGATGATTTTAAAAAATACGCAGAGGGAAAACGCTCACCTTTGGGAACGCTCAAAGATGTTGCCTTGCACGAGAAGTTAAAGAACTACAAAAAACTTGTCGCCAAACGCTACCGGGTCGTCACCCCCGACCTCATCACGAGATATCTTCCAGATGGGAATTTATGGATTTCTACAAAAGTGGATGGCGAGCTTTGGTTCGCTGTAAAACGTGAAGGAGAAGTTGCCCTGGTCGCCTATAACGGACGATGCGTAACAGGCGTTCCGGTCGTAAAAGAAATTGAAAAGCAGTTAAAAGACGTCAAAACTGCCATTATACCCGGCGAACTTTTCGCACTTGCGGGAAAAGGCCGTCCTCGTGTCGGCAATGTTGCCGCCGCATTAGGGGATGATGAAAAAGCCAAAACCTTAGGTTTCAAAGCCTTTGATGTCCTAGAATGTGACGGAGAAGATTATCTCTACAAGGGCTATAACGAACGTTTTGAAATCCTTGAAAAGCATTTCAAAGATGGCAAACGTTCTGGTTTGGTTACCACCGCCGAAGGCGAAAAATCTGATGCGGCAGATTATTTTGACGAGTGGGTAAAATCAGAAAAGTTCGAAGGATTGGTGGTCCGTTCCGAACAGGGAATCACCTATAAAATCAAGCCTTTTATTACCATCGATTGTGTCGTGATGGCCTACGGTGAACGCCAAGAAGACGGACGTCCAAAAGTGCGTGAACTCACCGTCGCCTTGCAACGCGACGACGGCAGCTTCCATATTCTTGGAACGGTAGGAAATGGATTTGGAGAAACGGGGCGCGCGGAATGGCATGAC